>JAAWSH010000230.1 GCA_022801475.1 Acutalibacter sp.
GGCCAGCTTCAAGGAAAAAACCGCAAGTAATACTTGCGTATTACGAGGATTTTCGACGCAGAAGATGACTGTTTCTGGGTAAAAAGACGGTGTTTTCGATTTTTCAAATAAGCTCTAATGCCTGCGTGAAAGGTACGGCTTTTTGTGGTCTTGCCGCGCCGTATCTTTAATTGGGTACGGCGCTTTTAATTTTATAGGAGGAATATTTTATGGAGACAAAAGTTGCGGTTATGAGTATTATTGTAGAGGACAGCCAGACAGTAGACAAGCTAAACGCCCTGCTGCACGAGTATGGCGAATATATTATCGGCAGAATGGGGATTCCCTACCGGGCCAGAAATATCAATATTATCAGTATCGCCCTGGATGCCCCCCAAGACACTATTTCTACCATGGCGGGGAAGATTGGCAATCTGCCGGGCATTAGTGTAAAAACCGCCCTTTCGGGGGTGTCTGGTCGTGAGTGAGCCGGCTGCCGCGTTGGTTGACTCCCTGGCCCAGGGGCACAGTCTTTCCTTGGAAGAATACCAGACCCTGGTAGAGTCGGTTTCACCTTCCGCAGCCGCGCTGTTTTCGGAAAAGGCCGTGGCGGTACGGCGGAAGATCTATGGGAGCGCGGTTTACGTGCGTGGGCTGGTGGAGATCAGCAATATCTGTAAAAATAACTGTTTCTACTGTGGCATCCGCCGAGATAACACTGCCTGTGACCGCTACCGGCTTGGCGAGGAAGAGATTTTTGATTGTGCGGAGGAGGGCTACCGTCTGGGCTTTCGCACCTTTGTGCTGCAAGGGGGGGAGGACCCGCATTTTACCGATGAGGTGCTGTGTGGCATAATTGGTGGAATCAAGAAGCGCCACCCGGACTGCGCGGTAACCGTCTCTATGGGAGAGCGCAGCCGGGCAAGCTACCAGAGGCTTTTTGATGCCGGGGCCGACCGCTACCTGCTGCGCCATGAGACAGCCGACCTGGACCACTACGGCCAGCTGCACCCGCCGGAGATGTCCTTTGACAACCGGATGCGCTGCCTCCGGGACCTAAGGGAAATCGGCTTTCAGACGGGTTGTGGGTTCATGGTAGGCTCGCCCGGGCAGACCAGCCGCACGCTGGCGGAGGATTTGAAGTTTATCGAAGAATTCAAGCCTGATATGTGCGGCATCGGTCCCTTCATTCCTCATAAAGACACGCCTTTTGGGGACCACCCTGCTGGGACTCTGGAGCTGACTTGTTATCTGCTGTCCATCATCCGTTTGATTCATCCTCCGGTATTGCTGCCCGCCACCACGGCCCTGGGCACCATTCATCCGCAGGGCAGGGAAAAGGGGATTTTGGCCGGGGCCAACGTGGTAATGCCTAATCTCTCTCCAGAGAACGTACGGAGCAAGTATGAACTCTACAACAATAAGCTGAACACAGGGGCCGAGGCCGCCCAGGGTCTGGCTATGCTGAAAGAGAGCATGGCACGTATCGGTTATCAGGTGGTGACGGACCGGGGGGATGTGAAAAAGGAGGCAAGCCTGTGACAAGGAAAGAAAAAGCGGAGCGTATCCTGGGAGGCTCTGGTCTGCTAAAGCATCTAGAAGCTTATGGAACTCCGTGCGTCATTGGCAGCTGCCGCATGGACATGATGGCCTGGAATGATATTGACATTGATGTTGAAAATAACGGCATGTCCCTGGAAAAGCTTTACCAGCTGACCACCTATATTCTGGAAACCTTTCACCCCCTCTGGTACGAGGCGAAGGAGGAGGTGAATGATGAGGGAAAAACCGTGTGGTTCCAGGGCTTTGAGGCTGTGATTGAAGGCGAGCGCTGGAACTTTGACCTATGGTTCTTTGATCGGGAAACCATCGAAAAGGCAAAGGCCCTCTGCGACGGCATGGCGGCCAGAGCCACAGCGGCCCAAAAGGAGCGGATCGTCCGCCTGAAACAGGAGCTTATCGCCCGGGAGCTGTATGCTGATCAGTTCCATTCAATGGACGTGTACAGGGCGGTGCTGGAGGACGGTATAGGAGATATTTCTGGCTTTTTAGAGAAATATGGACACAGCGCGTAGAAAAACGGCTGGCTTATTGCCGGTTTCGGTATTTTTAATCTGCAAACTGCGTCATAGCAAAAAAATCTGAGGCAAAGAGAAATCTGCCCCAAAGAAAGGAAGAATTTATCATGGCAAAGTATGACCCGAAATCCCTGCACGCGGAGGAATTTATCAATGACGAGGAGATCCGCGAGACTTTAGCCTATGCTGAGCAGAACAAGAACAACGTGGAGCTTATTGACCAGATCTTGGAAAAGGCCCGGCCCCAAAAGACAGCCACCGGCTGCGTGTGCTCTGGTCTGACCCACCGGGAGGCCTCGGTATTATTGGCCTGCGAAATTCCGGAAAAGGTGGAGCGGATGTATGAGATTGCCGAGGAGATCAAACTGGCCTTCTATGGCAACCGCATTGTAATCTTTGCGCCGCTGTATCTTTCCAACTATTGTGTAAACGGCTGCACCTACTGCCCGTATCATGCCGTTAACAAACACATCCCCCGGAAAAAGCTAAGCCAGGAAGAAGTGAGGGCCGAGGTCATCGCTTTACAGGACATGGGCCACAAGCGGCTGGCCATTGAGGCAGGCGAGGACCCGGTGAATAATCCCATTGAGTATATTCTTGAGTCCATTAAGACTATCTACAGCGTCCACCACAAAAACGGCGACATCCGCCGGGTGAACGTGAACATTGC
>JAAWSH010000231.1 GCA_022801475.1 Acutalibacter sp.
CTCTGACCGCCACCCTGGAGGTGGTGATGGAGGTGCTGATTCCCCTGCTGATGGCCACGCTGATTGACGATGGCATTGACAAGGGGAATATGGACGTCATCCTGGGCACAGGCCTGCTGCTGGTGGGCTGTGCCATTATCTCTCTGGCGTTCGGGGTGCTCTCGGGCTTCTATGGGGCCCGGGCCTCTACGGGCTTTGCCCGCAACCTGCGCCAGGACATGTATTACGCTGTGCAGAAATATTCGTTCTCCAACATTGACAAGTTCTCCACCGGCAGCATCGTTACCCGGCTGACCACAGACGTAAGCAATGTGCAGAACGCTTTTCAGATGATGATCCGCATTGCCGTGCGGGCCCCCATGACCCTGATATTCTCTATGGTCATGGCCTTTACGGTAAACGCCCCGCTCGCGCTGGTCTTTTTGGCGGCCATGCCTGTGCTGGGGGCGGGGATGGCCCTGATCTCTACCCGGGCATACCCGGCTTTTGAGCGGATGTTCAAGCATTACGACCGGATGAACACCGTGGTGCAGGAAAACCTGCGGGGAATACGGGTGGTGAAAGCCTTTGTGCGGGAGGACTACGAGACGGGGAAGTTTGTAGAGGCCTCTGAACATATCCGAAAGGACTCCAGCCTGGCGGAAAAGATTTTGGCCTTTACCTCGCCCCTGATGCAGATTTGCATGTACGGGGTGATCCTGCTCATCTCATGGTTCGGCGCCCGGATGATTGTGAGCCAGACCATGACCACCGGCCAGCTGATGAGCATGATGAGCTATGCCATGCAGGCCCTAAGCAGCCTGATGATGCTGACCATGATTTTTATTATGACCACCATGTCCAGGGCCTCCGCCCAGCGTATTGTGGAAATTCTGGACGAGAAAAGCGATATTGCCGATGGCAAAGAAAACCTAAAAACGGTGGCGGATGGCTCCATTGTGTTCGAGGATGTGGACTTTAACTACCAAAAGAGCGAGCGTACCTGCCTTTCCGGAATAGACCTTCGCATTCCGGCGGGCCAGACTGTGGGGATTCTGGGGGGCACTGGCAGCGGAAAAAGCAGCCTGGTGCAGCTGATTCCCCGGCTCTACGATGTGCAAAAGGGCCGGGTGCTGGTAGGGGGCCAGGACGTGCGGGACTATAACGTAGAGGCCCTGCGGGAAGAGGTGGCCATGGTGCTGCAAAAGAACGAGCTGTTCTCGGGCACCATCAAGGAAAATCTGCGCTGGGGCGACGAGAATGCCACGGATGAAGATATAGAGCGAGTCTGCCGCCTGGCCCAGGCCGACAGCTTTATCCAGCAGTTCCCAGAAGGGTACGACACCTATATTGAACAGGGCGGCACCAATGTCTCCGGCGGGCAGAAGCAGCGGCTGTGCATTGCCCGGGCTCTGCTGAAAAAGCCCAAGATCCTGATTCTGGACGACTCCACCAGCGCGGTGGACACCCACACCGACGCCCTGATACGCCAGGCTTTTAAAGAGGAAATTCCGGATACCACCAAGATTATCATTGCCCAGCGGGTGGCCAGCGTCCAGGACGCGGACCAGATCGTTGTGCTGGACGGCGGTCGGGTGGCGGACATAGGCAGCCACCAGGAGCTGCTGGCACGCAGTGACATTTACCGGGAAGTTTTTGAATCGCAGCAGAAGGGAGAGAGCGCGAATGCCTCCTAGAGGACCAATGGGCGCGGCCTTTGCCAAAGACCGGCCAAAAGCGAAAGACCAGGGCAAGGTGATTAAGCGCCTGCTTAGCTATATGAGCCTGCCCAACCGCCTGCGCATGGGCGTGGTGCTGGTGTGTATTTTAGTCAGTGCCGTGGCGGGCGTGGCGGGGTCTATGTTCTTAGAGACCCTTATCGACGGCTACATTACCCCCCTGCTGGCTGCCCCGAACCCGGTGTTTACCGGGCTTCTGCGGGCCATTGGCATGATGGGCCTGATCTACCTGCTGGGGGCGGGCTCCACCTTTTTCTACAACTGGCTGATGGTGGACATCTCCCAAAGCATTCTCAAGGACATTCGGGACGACTTGTTCTCTAAAATGCAGCGCCTGCCCATCAAGTACTTTGACACCCACACCCACGGGGACCTGATGAGCCGCTTTACCAACGATACCGACACCCTGCGGATGCTGATTTCCCAGAGCATTCCTCAGTTGTTTAATACGCTGATTACGCTGACCGCCGTGTTCTGCGCCATGGTGGCTACCAGTATTCCGCTGACGGTACTGGTTATTGTGGTGGTAGCGTTTATGCTGTTCCTCACCGGCAAGATTGGCGCAAACAGCGGCAAATACTTTGTCCGCCAACAGAAGTCTTTGGGTGACATCAATGGCTATATTGAAGAGATGGTCACAGGCCAAAAGGTTATCAAGGTGTTCTGCCACGAGGAAAAGGCCAAGGAGCGCTTTGACCAGCTGAACGACACCCTGCGGGACGAGGCGGCCAAGGCCAACGCCTTTGCCAACATTATGGGCCCGGTGATGAACAACCTGGGCCACCTGCAATACGCCCTGATTGCCATAGCGGGCGGAGCCCTGGCTCTGGGGGGCGTAGGCGGTCTTACCCTGGGGGGCATTGCGGCGTTCTTGCAGCTTTCCCGCAGCTTTACCATGCCGATTGGGCAGATAAGCCAGCAGTTCAACACCATTGTCATGGCTTTGGCGGGCGCGGAGCGCATCTTCACCCTGATGGACGAAGAGCCCGAGCAGGATGAGGGCTATGT
>JAAWSH010000242.1 GCA_022801475.1 Acutalibacter sp.
TAAGAGAAGGTCACATGGTCAAAATCAATGCTGCCGTCCTGTACCTGATAGAGAGGGGCGGCGGCCGGATTTGTAATATCGGCCTTTTCCTCCAGCACCTCGGCAATTCGTTTCCCGCTGGCCGCGCTCATCGTCATCATCACGAAGATCATAGACAGCATCATCAGCGAAGAAAACGCAGTCATCACATAAGTAAACAGCGAAGTGAGATTTCCGGTGGTCATACTTCCGGCCACGATGAAGTGCGCCCCAAACCAGGAGATTGCTATGATACATCCGTAAACAATGGACATCATGACCGGCAGATTCAGCGCCTGGAGCTTTTCCGCATTGACAAAAAGCTCGTATAGCCTTGTTGCCGCCTTGCTGAACTTTTCGTTCTCGTAGTCCTCCCGAACAAAGGCTTTTACTACGCGGATCGCCGAGATGTTCTCTTGGACGCTGGCGTTCAAATCATCATACCTGTGAAAGACCTTGCTGAAAATCTTCATGGCCTTGCTCATAATAAAGGCCAGCGCAACGGCCAGCACAACAATGGCGGCAAGGAAAATCATGCTCAGTTTGGCGTTGATGAGCAGACACATCACCATGCTGCAAATCAGCATCAGCGGCGCCCTCAGAGCGATCCGCAGGCACATCTGAAACGCCATCTGCATATTGGTGACATCCGTTGTCATACGGGTAACGAGGCCCGCTGTACTGAATTTGTCGATATTGGAAAAGGAAAAGGTCTGGATGTTCTCAAACATACTCTGCCGCAGGTTGCAGGCAAAGCCGGATGAGGCCGACGCCGCGAACCTCCCGGCCAGGATGCCGAACACCAGTCCGAAAAAGGCCAGTACGATCATCAGCGCACCGTAAAGGTAGACATTCCGCAAATTCCCGGCTTCAATGCCCTTGTCGATCAGGCTGGCAATTACGAAGGGGACCAGAAGTTCCGCCACTACTTCCAGCACTGTAAAGATTGGCGTAATGATGGTATCCTTTTTATATTCTCCGATTTGCTTCAAAAGTGTCTTAATCAAGGATAGCGCCTCCTCTCAAATCCCGCTCTCTTGAATAAAGCGGCGCAGGTCCCGGAGGTCATCGGAATCAGGATGATTCATGGAGTGCTGGAATGCCTCCAGCATGACCTTGGCCCTCTGGTTTTCCGGGTTTTCGTCCAGAGCAGCTTGTACTGTCTCCATAACGCTGGCCGGAATCTGTCCTGGGCAGAAAAACAGTCCGCGATAGTCGCACTCGTCCGGTATAAAGGGGAGAAGATTGTGTTCGATGCTGTCCTTACTCTCATGGAGTGCCATACCGCAGGTAACACAGCAGAGGATCGTTTTCCCCTCCAGGCTTTCCAGAACATCCATGATCTTCAAGGGGATCGCGGCCTGCGTGATCTCAAAGACAAGCAGGTATACGTCAGCATCGCCAGAAATCTCCTGCCTGCTTAGATCCACCAGCTCCGCACCAGCCAGGATTGTTTGGATTTCATCAGCCAACACCCCGGCGTTTCCATATACGTTTAAGTACGCAATTTGATAGTCCACTTATATTGGCCTCCTCAGAGTTTTTTGTTGTATGTTGTCAAGAATCGTCCGCAGAGTGCTTTCGATTCCCTCCAAGCGGTGTTCGGGTATTTCTCGAACAAGACAGTCGTTCAAATTTTCTATGTAATCTTTTACGATGCCTTCGGCTGCATGGGCTTTGGGCGTCAAGATGATGTGTTTTTTGCGGTTGTCATCCTTGTCCATTCTCATTTTGACGTATCCATTTTTTCGTAGCTCTTTCAGTGTTCTGGAGATAGATGAACGGGTAAAGCCAACCCTCTCGCAAAGCTCGGTCGAGCAGACGCAAGAGGAGTCCATCAAAAATATTTCATTCAGTAAGAACGCCTGTGCAAAGGTCATTTCGCTTTCTGCCAGCTTCTCGCTTTCATAGAGGCCCAGGCAGATGTTGATTTGCCGGAGTGTCAATAAAAGGTTCCCATCAGACATTTTTACACCCCCTTTTCTTTTACAACTTTGTATAGTTTCCGACTGTTCGGCAGGCAATTTTTACTGGCGCTACCGTTTATTATACTCATTTCCTCTTGATTGTTAATTCAAAAAATGTTATAATATATAAAAGGATTTTATCAATCGCCGGGAGGGATCATATGAACACGTTCCAACTCACTTGCTTTTTGACCGTGGCGGAAACTCTCAGCTTTGCGAAAGCCGCAAAACTGCTCAATGTGACTCAGCCTGCGGTCACGCATCAGATTCACTCTTTGGAGGAGGAACTGAATACGCAGTTATTCAAGCGAACCACACGGTCGGTAGAGATTACTCAGGAAGGACTAATTTTTTTGAACGATGCCCAAAATGTTCTGAATATAATTACTCTGGCAAAAAAGCGATTTGAGGAGCCTGCGGTCGATGAACGACAATTCTTTTCCATTGGATGTCACAGCCACAATGAATTACACTTGTTGTCTGGAATATTGCGTCAGATGGCAAATTCCTTCCCGCTGTTGTATCCAGCGTTTCAGGTTGTGCCTTTCCAGCACTTGTATCAACTGTTGGACGAGGAAACGGTTGATGTGATTGTCGCATTTCAAGAAAAAGGCCCAAAAAAGATAGATTGCATTTATAAAGAACTGGTGCAGGTTTGTGTTACCGGAATTTTGCCCGCCACCCATCCGCTGGCAGAAAAAGAACTGCTGGATAAGGACGATCTCCG
>JAAWSH010000238.1 GCA_022801475.1 Acutalibacter sp.
CCGGAGTTCCCTGTCCCCTCATCAACTCCCCGGAGGACCGGCGGGAGCTGGTACGGCGGGGCGCCCATGTGACGGTGTGCCCCTGCACCGTGACGGCGGAGGAGATTCAGGCCCTGGGCGTGGACGGCCTGATGCTCTCTAACGGCCCTGGGGACCCCGCCGAAAACGTGGACCTGGTGGAAAACCTGAAGAAAATTATGGAGCTGAAGCTGCCCACCTTTGGCATCTGCCTGGGGCACCAGCTGCTGGCCCTGGCCCACGGCTGCACCACCAAGAAACTGAAGTATGGCCACCGGGGGGGCAACCAGCCTGTGAAGAACCAGGAGACGGGGCGTATCTACATCACCAGCCAAAACCACGGCTACGCGGTGGTCAGCGAGAGCATTGACCCCCAGTGGGGCAGGGAGCTGTATAAGAATGTCAACGACGGCACCTGCGAGGGCGTGCGCTACACGGACATGCCCGCCTTTACGGTGCAGTTCCACCCCGAGGCCTGCGCTGGGCCCCTGGACACCCGGGAGCTATTCGCGGAGTTTTTCGCGCTGATGGAGCGCTAAGGCTATGGAGCGGGGAAATACCAACTGGAGCCAGTCCGTTGCCGGGGTGGTGCTGCGAGAGGGCCGGGTGCTGCTCTGCCGGCACACCTACGGGGGAGGCAAGGGGCTGCTGATTGTGCCCGGAGGCTATGTGGAACACGGCGAAACGCCCCAAGAGGCGGTAAAGCGGGAGCTGCTGGAGGAGACCGGCGTTGCCGTGGAGCCCGGGCGGCTGCTGGGGGTGCGCTTTGGGGAGAAGGACTGGTACGCGGCGTTCGCGGCGGAGTATGTCAGCGGCGAGGCGGTCTCGGACCAGGACGAGAACGACCTGGTGGTATGGATGGACGCCGCCGAGGCCCTGGCCCGGCCGGACGTGCCGGGGCTGACCAAGGCGCTGGTCCGCTGCGCCCTGGGGGGAGAGGGCTTTTTGCCCATGGCCTACGACAGCCCCACGGGGGCTGTGCGGAACGACCTGTATGCGGCCCCTGGCCGGGAAAGGGAGGACAAGATGGAGTATGAATTTGCGCGGGCCCTGCCGGGGGACGCCCCCGGGGTGGTGGCCCTGGTGATAGAGCGTACCGCCTGGATGGACCGGGTGGGCATCCGCCAGTGGAACGCGAACCACTACCTGGAGGCGTACCCGGAGGAGTATTACCGGAAGGAGGCGCAGGCCGGCCGGCTGTACCTGCTGCGGCGGGGGGACGGGGCCATCGCCGGCGCGGTGGTGCTGCGGCAGGAGGACGGGCAGTGGGAGGACAGCCCCGGGGCCCCGGCCCTGTATGTGCACAACCTGGTGGCGTCCCTGGCTGACCGGGGCGCGGGGGGCCGGCTGCTGGACCACGCCGCGGACCTGGCGAGAGAGGGGGGCCTTACCGCCCTGCGGCTGGACTGCGACGCCGGCAACGCCCCGCTCAACGAATATTACGAGAAAAAGGGCTTCCGCCTGCGCGGGGGACAGTGCGTGGACGGGCCCTATGTAGGCAATAAACGGGAAAAGACGCTGTGAAGCAGAGGAGGATACTATGCCACTGAATAAGGACATTAAAAAAGTATTGGTAATCGGCTCCGGGCCCATTGTCATTGGTCAGGCCGCCGAGTTTGACTACGCGGGCACCCAGGCCTGCCGGGCCCTGCGGGAGGACGGCATTGAGATTGTGCTGGTGAACTCCAACCCCGCCACTATCATGACGGACCAGGCCATGGCGGACCGCATCTACATCGAACCCCTGACCCTGACCACTGTGAAGCGTATCATTGAAAAGGAGAAGCCGGACAGCATCCTCTCTGGCTTTGGCGGGCAGACGGGCCTGACCCTTTCCATGCAGCTGGCCCGAGAGGGCTTCCTGAAAAAGCACAACGTGCGCCTGCTGGGGGCCGGCCCCGAGACCATTGACAAGGCTGAGGACCGGCAGCTCTTTAAAGACGCCATGGAGCGCATTGGCCAGCCCTGCGTGCCCAGCAAGGTGGTGACCACCGTGGAGGGGGCAGAGGCCTTTGCCGGGGAGATCGGCTACCCTGTGATCATCCGCCCGGCCTTTACCCTGGGGGGCAGTGGCGGGGGCATTGTCCATACCCCAGAGGAGCTGCGGGAGATCACAGCCAATGGCCTGGCCCTGTCCCCCATTACCCAGGTGCTGGTGGAAAAATGCATCTCCGGGTGGAAGGAGATCGAGTTTGAGGTCATGCGGGACGGGGATGGAAACGCCATTACCATCTGCTCCATGGAGAACGTGGACCCCGTGGGCGTGCACACCGGCGATTCCATTGTCGTTGCCCCCACCGTGACCCTGGCGGACCGGGAGTACCAGATGCTGCGCACCGCCGCCCTGGACATCGTGGGCGAGCTGGGGGTAGAGGGGGGCTGCAACGTGCAGTTTGCCCTGCACCCCGAGAGCTTTGAGTACGCGGTGATTGAGGTGAACCCCCGGGTGAGCCGGTCCTCGGCCCTGGCCAGCAAGGCCACCGGCTACCCCATTGCCAAGGTGGCCACCAAGATTGCCATCGGCTACCGGCTGGACGAGATTAAAAATGCGGTTACGGGAGTGACCTACGCCGCCTTTGAGCCCTCCATCGACTATGTGGCCGTGAAGTTCCCCAAATGGCCCTTTGACAAGTTTGTGTACGCCAAGCGGGACCTGGGCACCCAGATGAAGGCCACCGGCGAGGT
>JAAWSH010000232.1 GCA_022801475.1 Acutalibacter sp.
TATGCTGCGCGGCCTGGTAACGTTCTTCTTTGAGAACGGTAAAATAGAGACCACCGCCACCCGAGCCAAAGAGGTGCAGGCCCTGGCCGAGAAGATGATAACCATTGCCAAGCAGGATACCCTGCACAACAGGCGTATGGTGATGAGCTTTGTTACCAAAGAGGCCGCTACCGCAAAGCTGTTTAATACGATTGCTCCCAAGTACGCTGACCGTAACGGCGGCTATACACGGGTTACCAAGCTTGGCCCCCGTCGGGGCGACGCCGCGGAGATGGCGGTTTTAGAGCTGGTATAAGCTGAATGTCCATAAAGAGCGCACCCAAAAATCCGGGTGCGCTTTTTTATCTCATGCACTTGACTCTTGCCAGGGATTGGCGTAAAATTATAACATACCCTATGGAAGGAGGGCGAAAAACATGGTGACAGCTGTTATCACAGGCGCGTCCAGTGGTCTGGGCAAAGAGTATATCAACGCCATTATCGCCCAATACCCCAGTATTGACGCCTTTTGGCTGGTGGCCAGGCGCAAGGACCTGCTGCGGGAGATTGCCGAGGCCCACCCGGATAAGACCATTGCCGCCATTTCCTTGGACCTTTCCAAGGAGGAAAGCCTGGACGTATTTGAGCAGCTTTTAAAAGAAAATAATCCTGAGATCAAGGTGCTGGTGAACAATGCTGGCTATGGCAAATGCGAGGATTTCTTTTCATCCAACCGAAAAACGCAAACCGGCATGATAGACCTAAACTGCCGGGCTTTGATGGGTGTTACCCGGCTATGTATGCCCTTTATGCTGGACGACAGCCTAGTGCTGAACATAGCCTCCATCGCGGCCTACGCGCCCAGCCCCCGCATGTCGGTGTACAGCGCCACAAAATCTTTTGTGCTGGCCTTTTCCAAAGCCCTCCATGAGGAACTGCGCCCCCGGGGCATCAAGGTGCTGGCCGTGTGCCCAGGGCCCATGGATACGGAATTTTGGCAGGTAGCCAACGTGCCGGAAGGCAAGTCCCGGCTGATAGACAAGCTGCCCCGGGTGCTGCCTAAAGAGGTGGCAGAGGGTTCTTTACGGGCAGCCAAACGGGGCAAGCTGGTGTATACCCGCGGCTTTTGCTATAAACTCTACCATCTGCTGGCAAAAATACTCCCCCATGGCTTTATCATGGAGTTTACCGAAGTCTAGGAGGCCGCTATGGGTAATGGGATAAACCTACAAGATGGCCCTGTGACCTTGCGTCCTTTGGAGCAGGCAGACGCCCCGCTGCTGCTGGGCTGGCTCACCGACCGGCGGAATTTGGAATATTGGGAGGGGCCCCACGAGGTTTTTACGCCAAAGCGTATTCAGGAGGACTTTTATCAGGACCCAGATCCCACCAGCCGGTGCATTATACAGTATGAGGGCCGGGAGATTGGTTATGTTCAGTTCTATCGGCTGGATGAGGCGGGTTTGGGGGAATACCAGTACCCTCACGCCCACTGGCCGGTATTTGGCATGGACCAGTTTATCGGCTGTCCGGAGCTATGGGGAAGGGGCATTGGCCGGCGGTTTATCCGGCTGTTGACAGGTTTTTTGTTTCAGTGCCGCGGAGCGCAGGCTGTGGTTCTGGATCCCCACGCGGACAACGAACGCGCCATCCGCTGCTATGAAGCCTGCGGTTTTCATAAGGTGAAAAAGCTGCCAAAACATGAGCTTCATGACGGAACCTGGGTGGACTGCTGGCTTATGGAACTTTTGCCATAGACAAAAACAAAAGAAGCGTACTCTTATATAGTGAACGTAGTTCAACACAGCTAAGACCTCTTTTTTGAACTGGCGGTGCGGCCGCCCGCTTGGCGTTTACTATGGGGGCACGCTTTTTTTACGCTGGGCAAGCAGGTGGATTATGGCTGGCAGAAAATCAGAATATTTACAAAGAGTCTCTTCACTGGGGCAGAGATTTATGATATAATACTTTTTAAGAGCGCCGCCACGGCGCAAATCGAAAGGAAGCGGATGGTTTGAAGAAGTTCATTTCTGTTCTAGTGGTAATATTCATGGCAGTGGCCCTGCAAATACCGGCAATAGCGGAGAGCTGGACCTCGGAAGAATTTTCCTTCCAGGCGCCCCAGGACATGTACCAGCTTAGCCTGAACACCCCCATGGACGACCCCGCCTGGGCCCTGGCGGGTATTGCGGACGTAAGCGAAAAGATGAAAGAGTACAATGAGATGGACGTGGTGGTCAACTTTGTGTCCAAGGATGGCGCGTTCAATATTAACGTAATGCGGAAAGAGTCCGATATTGCTAAGAAGGTGTTTAATGTTCAGAACCTTAGCGAAGAGGAAAAGGCCGCCTTTATGGACCAGCTGCCCAAAGCCAACGAAGACGGCGAAATGAAAACCCAGGTAGAGAAAGAGTGGCTTCCTTTGGGGGACAACCTGTTCTACCAGGTGCAGATTGACGCCGTTTTGAATGATACGGATGTTCACGAGCACCTGATTGGCACCATTGTAAACGGCTATGCTCTTACCTTTGATATGTTTATGACCGGCGGGGAGGGCTTTACAAGCCAGCAGGTGGAGACCCTGAAATCTTTAGCCGCGTCTCTGGAGTTTGCGGAGATTCTGAAAAAGCCCGAGCCGGATACAGCCAGCACCTTAAGCACCCTGTTGCTTCTTCTGCTGCT
>JAAWSH010000233.1 GCA_022801475.1 Acutalibacter sp.
GAGGACGCCCCATGCAAGCGAAACCCCTCTCCCAAAACGGCCTTATCGGCATCTGTTCCCCTAGCCACGTGGCCCGGCAAGACCACTACCGCTCTATATTCCAAGGGCTTTCCCGCCTGGGCTTTTCCCTGCGGGAGGCGGAGAACCTCTACCGGGACACCTGGGGCTTTTCCGCCTCGGACCAAGAGCGCGCCGCAGACTGGAACCAGCTGGCCGCCGACCCGGAGGTGGAGCTGATCTTCTTCGGCGGCGGCGAGGGCAGCAACGAGCTGCTTCCCTACCTGGACTTTGACCTGCTGGCCAAACACCCCAAGCGCCTGTTAAGCTACAGCGACGGCACCACCCTGCTGTGCGCCGCCTGGGCCCTTACCGGCCTGGAGACCTACTACGGCCAGAGCCCGGGCTTTTTTATAGAGCCCACTCCCTACGACCTGCGGCATTTTACCGGACATATCCTGGACGGCGGCATGACTGCCCATGAAAAGGCCTCCCCCTGGCGGACGCTGGCCCCCGGCGCGGCCCAAGGGGTGCTGGTGGGGGGCTATATAGGCAACTTTGCCAGGCTGCTGGATACCCGGTACTTCCCGGTGGACAAGAACCAACCCCACCTGCTGTTCCTGGAGGATCACCAAAAGTTCAACAGCCCCGCCGCAGTCAGCGCCCTCCTCTCCCATATAGAGCAGAGCGGTTTTATGAAAACAGTGGCTGGGCTGCTGTTTGGCCACTACTCGGAGGAACCCCAGCCCCAGCTATATGAGCGCCTCCGGCTGCTGGGACAGCGCTGGGGCATTCCGGTGGCCTACTGCGACGACTTTGGCCACGGGGCCTGCCACGCGGTGCTGCCCATTGGCCGCTGGGCCCGGCTGGACGCCGCAGCCAGGACTCTGCATTATCTGGAGAGCGAGGGAGGCCCGCCATGCCGCTAATCCTCTTTCTCGTGTGTCTGGCCGCTTCGGGAGTGGGGTCCATTGCCGGGTACGGCGGCGGGGTGATAATCAAGCCCGTGCTGGACGCCCTGCACATTCTGCCTGTGTCCACTATCAGCTTTCTCTCTGGCTGCACCGTGCTGTCCATGTCCATCGTCTCCTTGCTGCGCACCCGGGGCAACGGCGTGGCCCTGCGGGTTCGCACCACCACGCCCCTGGCCCTGGGGGCGGCGGCAGGGGGGCTGCTGGGCAAGTGGCTCTTTGAGCTGGTCCGCTCCGGCTCTGACGAAAACCTGCTGGGGCTGGTCCAGTCCCTTCTGCTGCTGGCCACCACAGCGCTGGTTTGGGTCTACACCCTGAAAAAAGACCGGCTGCCCGCCTACCGGCTGGAAAACCTCCCGGTGTGCGGGCTGGCGGGGGTGGTCTTGGGGGTGGTTTCCGCGTTTTTAGGCATTGGCGGCGGCCCCCTGAACGTGGCTCTGCTGTTCTTTCTTTTCTCCATGGACGCCCGGGAAGCGGCGAAGAATTCTATCTTCATCATCCTGTTCTCTCAAACCGCCAGTCTGTTCAGCGCCCTTGTTCAGCAGAACGTGCCCCCCTTTGACTGGGGGCAGCTGGCCCTCATGGCAGCGGGAGGCTGCGCCGGGGCCCTGCTGGGCGCGGCCATTGGCAAAAAGATGAACAACCGGGCTGTAGAGCGCCTGCTGCTGGGCCTGATGCTGGTGATTATTGGCATCAATATCTATAACGTGGCTGTTTATGGGGCGGCAGCGGCAGGGCTGGTTCCTTTTAAGTAGTTCCTCTCCCCTGATCAAATCAAAAACTCCCCGCTTTGGACCCTCCCCTAATTTTCACCATAAACGTGCCGATATTTCTAAATAGAACATTGCGCCGTAATAGATTTACATGGAGGTTCATCAAATGAGTATTTCCGTCCATTCCAAGCCCGGGCCCTTTTCTCCTATGAAAGCCGCCCTGTGGGCACTGCCCGCTTCTGCTGCCGAGACCAGCCCCCGGCCCGCCCAGGACCAACTGAACATCTCCCAAGAAGGCCGGCAGGCACAGCCAGAGGAGGCGCTCTCTGAACTGGAGCATGTTCTGCTGAACACCAGTCAGGAGGATCTCATGGACCAGGTCCAGAACTGGCGGGACCAGCACCCCCTGGAAGTCAACTGGAACGCCACCGTAGATCCGGACGGCGGTATTTACGCCAAGGCCTACCTAGACTCGCTGGTAAGCCAATACGATGGCACACGGCGCGCTGTGGAGGCGTACTACGCCCCAGGCCACCAGGAAAACCTGGGGTTTGCCAACCCGTATAACCATTTGGTGGAAAAGTACCGGTACTCCGGCTCCCCTTATTTCCGGGGAGATATGGACGCGGCCCAGCGTGCCATGGCTTTTGAACAGGAGCGGGCCCTGTTGTGGGGCGGACGGGTAAAGCTAAACGACCCCTGGGCCTTGGCCGCCAGCGGCGGGGTACTTAGCGGCGAAGAGGTGGAGGCTGCCGCCCGCCAGGCCGCCCAGGAAAAGCTGAACGCCCTTATCGCCGCGCATAAGCAGCGGCTGGGGCTGGAAGAATAGGCCATAAAAGCCCAGGATAAAAAGACAAAGGAGATGCACCATGAGCGAAAACGTAGAAAACTGCACCCACGACTGTTCCTCCTGCGGGG
>JAAWSH010000234.1 GCA_022801475.1 Acutalibacter sp.
GGGTACAGGTTCTCGCCGCCGGAGATGACCACGTCCTTCTTCCGGTCCACCAGGAAGATAAAGCCATCCTGGTCCTGCTGGGCCATATCACCAGTGTGCAGCCAGCCGTTTTCCATCACCTGGTTGGTGGCCTCAGGGTCATGGTAATAGCCCACCATCACGCCGCCGCCTTTTACGCACAGCTCACCCACCTGACCCCGCTCCACGGGCTGGCCGTTTTCGTCCACAATCTTCACCTTCCAGCCATAGCCAGGCACCCCGATGGCTCCCACCTTGTGGGGGTTCTCCACCCCCAGGTGCACACAGCCGGGGCCGGTGGACTCGGAAAGGCCGTAGTTGGTATCATATTTATGGTGAGGAAAATAACTCCACCAGTGCTTCACCAGGCTGGGGGGCACTGGCTGGGCCCCTATGTGCATCAGCCGCCACTGAGAGAGCTGGTAGTCCGCAGGCTTTAGCTCCTCCCGGTCCAGGGCCGCCAACAGGTCCAGGGCCCAGGGCACCAACAGCCAGACGATGGTGCAGCCCTCGGAAGAGACCGCCTCCAAAATGGCCCGGGGGCTATTGCCCTTTAGCAGCACAGCCTTTCCCCCGGTAAACAGAGAGCCAAACCAGTGCATCTTGGCGCCGGTGTGGTACAGGGGCGGAATACACAGGAACACATCCTCGTGGGTAGTCTCGTGGTGCAGGGCCTCCATGCGGGCGGACTGCATCAGCGCCGAGTGCCGCAGCAATATGGCCTTGGGGAACCCCGTGGTGCCGGAGGAATAGTAAATAGCCGCTTCATCCTCGTCATCAATAAGCACCTTGGGCGGGGCACTGGAACAGTTTGCGGCAGCCCGGTGGTAATCCTCCCCAAAGGAGGGGCAGGCGTCCCCCACAAAGAACAGCAGACGGTCCTGAGACATAGAGGCAGCGATAGACTCTACCCGGCCGATAAACTCGGGACCAAAGAAAAGAATATCCGCATCGGCCAAGCGCACACAGTAGTCAATCTCCTCGGCCGTATAGCGAAAATTTAGGGGCACGGCCACCGCTCCGGTTTTCAGAATGCCAAAATAAATAGGCAGCCATTCCAGGCAGTTCATTAATAGAAGGGCCACCTTCTGGCCCTTTCGGATCCCCCGGCTAAGCAGCAGGTTTGCCACCCGGTTGGCCTTTTCGTCAAATACGGACCAGGTGATCTCTCTCCGGTAAGGGGCCGGGCCGCCAGGCTGTATCAGTTCATATTCCCGCCAGGTCACCCGCCGGGGCTCCTGTATCTCAGGGTTAATCTCCACCAGGGCGGTTTGCGGGCCATAAAGTTTACTATTTCGTTCAAGTAGATCCGTAATGGGCATGGCGGTCACTCCTCTTGACCTGTGGGATAGTTATGCGTTAAATAAACAAAACGCGAAAAGCCCTTTCCCGCCAGATCATCATTTTATGCAAATCATCCAGAATCTTGTGGAAAAAGCCGGAAATTTCACCTCTATCCCGGCAGTTCTACAAAATACACGCATTGCTTGTACATTATATCTTGTTTTTTTGTTAAAGTCAATAACGGGGTTGGTATGGAACACGTTGGCAAACCAGTGGTTCAGCGGCGGAACTGCACAAATTTTGTCAGTCCCGGCTGCCTACACGATCTCCATCCCCGCCATCTGGGCAATACCTACCGCCTGGTACCCAGTAATCTTCGCCCCTCTTAGCTCTGCCAGAGTTTCTGACACCACAATCCCGTCTATCTCACAGTCCGAGAGGTCCATCCCTTTTAAGGAGGTTCTAAAAAACTCCGCACCTATCAAACTGACCTCCACAAGCTTTACTTTTTTAAAAACTACTTGATGAAAGCTGGCGGAACGGCATCGGGTATCTTGAAGGAGCAGGCTGTCTAACAGCGCCTCGGAAAAATTTGCGTAGCAAAGAGACGAATGCAAAAATTGGCATTGCCTTAATCTGGCCATAGCAAAATTAGCCCCATCCCCTTTGCAGTCCTTTACAAGGCATTCCTTCCAGTAACTTTCACTAAAATTGAGGTTGGAAAAATCGCAGTTAACAAACTCACATTGATAAAAATTGGCCCTGGTAAAGTCGCAGCCAGTAAAGCGGGAACGCTCAAAACGAACCTTTTCCAGGTCAATATTTTCAAAACTCAGCTGGCACAGCATTTCTCCTTCCAGCCTTGCCTCTCTAATAGAATCACCTGTAAGCTTCGCGGCCTTCACTAGGCTTTTTAAGTCCTGATAATTCATAATTCCTCCCATAAGGAAAACGGCGCATGAAGCCTCTCTTCATACGCCGTTTCCTTACCGCCTTTTTTAGATGAAATCTTATACGTTTTCTACCGCTTCGCGAAGAGCCTCAGTACGGTTAATCTTTTCCCAAGAAACATCCAGGTCTTCCCGACCCATATGGCCGTAGGCAGCCAGCTGGCGGTAGATGGGGCGGCGCAAGTCCAGCTCTTTGATAATAGAGGTGGGACGCAGGTCAAAGACCTTCTTCACCGCCTCGGCCAGACACTCGTCACTGACTGTGCCTGTGCCAAAGGAATCTACCATAACAGAGACTGGGCGGGCCACGCCAATGGCATAGGCCAGTTCCA
>JAAWSH010000253.1 GCA_022801475.1 Acutalibacter sp.
GGCGCAAGGATGTCAACATGGGTTCGGAATATATGGACTAATCATCATTTCAAGGAGGATTTTACTATGGAAACAAGGATCTTAGGCAAGGATCTGAAAGTCAGCGCCATCGGCCTGGGCTGCATGGGCCTGTCCCACGCAAACGGCGCCCCCACCGAGGAGAACGAGGCCGTTCGGCTGCTGCGGGAGGCTGTGGAGGATGGCTACACCTTCTTCGACACCGCCGAGACCTACGGCTACAAGGAGGACCCCCACAACAACGAAAAGCTGCTGGGCAAGGCATTCACTGGGATGCGCGACAAGCTGGTGATCGCCACCAAGTTCGGCGTGTGGTTCGATTTCAGCCAGGACCCGGACCATCCCCAGCTGCATACCGATTCCCGACCGGAAACCATCCGTAAATCTGTAGAGGAAAGCCTGCGGCGGCTGAACACCGGCTACATCGACCTGTACTACCAGCACCGGGTAGACCCCAATGTGGAGCCGGAAACCGTGGCCAAGGTCATGGCGGAGCTGATCAAAGCGGGGAAAATCCGGCACTGGGGCGTGTCCATGGCCAGCGAGGAATACATCCGCCGCGCCCACGCCGTCTGCCCCTTGACGGCCTCCCAGAATGTGTACTCGCTGATTGCCCCGGATGAATCTTTATTCAACACCTTCGAGGAGCTAAACATCGGCCTGGTGTCCTGCTGCCCCATTGCAAAGGGGCTGCTCACCGGAGCGTATAGCAAGGGCGAGCAGTTTGAGAATGGGGATATGCGCAAGGGCTCCGCATGGTTCAGTGATGAAACCATGGACAAGACCAAGCCCCTGATGGACTACCTGCCCCAGCTGGGCGCGGAGAAGAACGCCACCCTGGGGCAGCTTTCCCTGGCGTGGATGATCAATAAGAAGCCTTGGATTGTGCCGATCCCCGACACAAGAAAATCCAGCCGCTTGAAAGAAAATGCCGGAGCGGGGGATATCCGGCTGACGGCGGAGGAAGTAGCGGGGATCGACGCTGCTATTGCCGCTATGAACGCATAAACATACAGAACAACGGCCCTGCCTTGTGGCGGGGCTTTTGCATAAATCACGGTGATTATATGGAAAAACACATGGCCCATATCCAGGAGAATTTTGAGTTTTTTGACTTCAAGCTCACAGATGAAGAAATGGCGCAGATGATAGCGGTGGATAGGAATGAGCGGTTTGCCGATTACCAAGCCTGCACAAAGCAGGGACTTCCCACACTTCCTCTCTTGGCGTAGCTGCAAAGAATCATGGAGCAATAATCGCTTGCTGACGGTCTTGTAAAAATGGCACAGCCATGCTCATGTTTTTTAAGCATGGGCTGCCAACAAAATAAGCATTTTACAAACTGCCTTTTCCCGTTTATACTGAATTTACAGCCAGAGACAGCCGCCCTGGCTGTAGACAAATGGAAAGGTACTCTGAGAAAACAGAAAGGAATGACCTATATGAAAAAAATGACAGCCTTATTGCTTGTTCTGTGGATGATAAGTTCATTGGCCGCTTGTGCAGGAGAGAGCACATCCAGCAGCTCCACGCCGATACTGAGCACGGTGGATTCCAGCACCGAGGTTTCTTCCGAGCCTGCCGCCACAAGGGAACCAACCCCCATACCCGAGCCTACTGCAACGGCTGCGCCCACGGAAGAATCTGAAACAGAACCCGATACTGGTACTAAGGTGCTGGTGGCCTACTTCTCTGCTACCGGCAACACGCGCCTGTTGGCTGAGTATATGGCCAACGGCCTGGGCGCTGACCTATATGAGATTGTCCCGGAGGAGCCCTACACCGAAGCCGACCTAAACTATAATGACAGCGGCAGCCGGACCTCTATCGAGATGAACGACCCCGATTCCCGGCCTGCCATCAGCGGTTCGGTGGAAAACATGGAGCAATACGACGTAGTGTTCATCGGCTACCCCATTTGGTGGGGCCAGGCACCCAAAATCATCAGCACTTTCCTGGAAAGCTATGATTGGAGCGGTAAAACCATCGTGCCGTTCTGCACCTCGGGCAGCAGCTCCATCGGCTCCAGCGCCTCAAATCTGGAGAGCCTGACCAGCGGCGCGGAATGGCTCTCCGGACGGCGTTTCAGCGGCAGCGCAAGCCAAGATGAACTGCTGGCTTGGGCGGACAGCCTTGACCTGAATCTTAACTAAATCAGCCAGAAAGAGGTCGTGGGGAACCCGGCCTCTTTTACTTTTTTGCAATGCTTTTTAGGCATGAAAGTGAAACGAAATAAGCATTAGACATGTTGTCAAAGTTGTTGTATACTGGTAGCAAGAAACACGAAAGGGGCGCCTGCCATGTTCACAAACAAAGACCTGAAAAACCTGATTGTCCCGCTGTTTTTGGAGCAGCTTTTGGTGATGCTGGTGGGCATAGCCGACACCTTCATCGTCAGCTACGCCGGGGAGGCAGCGGTGTCCGGGGTGTCGCTGGTGAACTCTTTCAGCACCATATTTATCTACCTGTTTACGGCCCTGGCCTCGGGGGGCGCGGTGGTCATCAGCCAGTACATTGGCCGGGGGGTGAAGGAGGATGCGGGCGAGGCCGCCAGCCAG
>JAAWSH010000235.1 GCA_022801475.1 Acutalibacter sp.
TAGAGTCTGTCTTAAAACTCCGAAAAACCGTCTTTTTGTCCAGTGGCAAACGGTTTCTGTGTTAAAAATCCTCGAAATACGAAAGTGTTTCTTGCGGTTTTCTTCTTGAAACAGCCCGCCCCTGAACAAAAATACTGGCATTTGTCCGGTTTTAAAACAGACTCTAGGGCTTGTTTAAAAATAGAGGAAATGACGGATTTTTGGCCAGAAGGGGACCATTTCAAGGAAAAAACCGAGAGTTGCACACAACTCTTTGTCCACTCTTCCGATTGGTGAGAATCGGGGAAAGGGGCCGCTTCTGGGCATAAAGACGGCGTTTTCGATTTTTCAAACAAGCCCTAATAGGGGGCCTTTTCCAAAGGTTCCCTATAAACAGGGTGTGGAACACGAGGCCCCCATGAGGACCCGAGTTGGCGGATGGGACCAGCGCCCCACAACCTTAGCAAGAAAGGAGGAGCCATGCGCCCAAAGAAGATACCCATGAGGATGTGCACCGGCTGCGGGGAGATGAAGCCCAAGAAAGAGCTGGTGCGGGTGGTAAAAGCCCCGGAAAAGACCAGCGAGGGCGGAGAACCCTTGCCGCCGGAGATTAGCCTGGATCGAACGGGAAGAATGCCGGGCCGGGGGGCTTATGTATGCAGGAACCCGGAGTGCCTGAGGCTGGCCAGAAAGGCCCGGCGGCTGGAGCGGGCTTTCTCCTGCAAAATACCGGAGGAGGTCTACCAGCGTCTAGAAGAAGAGCTGGCACAGGCAGAAGGGGGCGGTACAGGATGAACCGGGTGCTGAACCTTTTGAGCATGGCCCGCCGGGCCGGCCGGGTAGAGCCTGGCTTTGACGCCAGCGTAGCGGCGGCCAAAACCAGAAAGGCGGCCCTGCTGCTGGCCGCTGAGGATATATCGGAAAAGACCTATAAAAATTTGCGGTTCGAGGCTGAAAGGGCTGGCATACCGGCGGCACGGCTGAAAACCGGCATAGACGCTCTAGGTAGGGCGTGCGGTGTGCGGGCCGGGGTGCTGGCTGTAACAGACCAAGGTTTCGCCAGGGCCGTGCTGGCAGAGCTGGAAAAGACAGAGAGCGAGAAGGAGGACAATAGCTTATGATGATAAAATACCGGGTACGGGAAGTGGCCAAGGACCTGAACATCTCCAATAAGGAGGTGATCGACACCTTGGCGAAATATTTCTCAGAGCCAAAAAAATACATGACGGCCCTGGAGGAAAACGAGCTGGACGTGGTGCTGGAGACCTTTACCCAGCAGAACAGCATGGAAAGCCTGGACGCCTATTTTGCCCAGCGGGATCAAAAAGCTGAACCCGCCCCACAGCGGGAAGAAAAACCCCAGGAGGCAAGGCCCCAGGAGCAAAAGCCTGTGGAAGAAAAGCAGCTATCCAAAGCCGGGGAGAACCGGCAGGGGAAGCCCCAGGAGCAAAAGAGCGCCGAAAGTAAGGCCCAGGAGAGCAGAAGCCGTTCCCCAGAGGGCAGAAATGGAAAGAAACCCCAGAACAGCCGGAACGCGGAGAGTAATAACCGACCGAATAATAACAATAATAAACGGCAGGGCCAGCCCCAGCCCAAGGCCCAGGAGGCAGAGCCCAAGGCCCAGGAGGCAGAGCCCAAGGCCAAGGCGCCCGAGGCAGTCCAGACCCAGGTGGTACAGGAGCCCAAGGCCCCCACCCGCCGGGTGGTGGATACCCGCTCCAGCAATGTGAACATTGACAAATACAGTGAAAAATACGACCGTCTGGCAGACCAGAAGGTAGGCGCCCGGGGCGACAATGTGGTGACCAAGCAGAAGTTTACCAACCGGAACCAGCAGCGCCGGGGCCAGCAGCGCCGGGGTAAACGGGAGACCGAGGCCGAGCGCCTGCGCCGTATTGCCCTGGAGCGCAAGGCTAAGCACATTACCATTGAAGTGCCAGAGGAGATCACGGTGGGCGAGTTCGCCCTGCGGCTGAAGGTCTCCGCCCCTGAGGTTATTAAAAAGCTCATGGGACTGGGGGTGTTCGCGGCTATTAACGATACCATTGACTTCGACACCGCTGTGCTGGTGGCAGACGAGTTCCACGCCCGGGTGGAGAAAGAAGTGGTGGTCACCATTGAGGAGCGTATTATTGACGACAGCCAGGACGACGAGACCAATCTGGTACCCAGGGCACCCGTAGTGGTGGTCATGGGCCACGTGGACCACGGCAAGACTTCCATTCTGGACGTCATCCGCCACTCCAATGTTACCGAGGGTGAGGCCGGCGGCATTACCCAGCACATTGGCGCCTACCGGGTGAAGGTGGGGGACCGGGACGTGACCTTCTTGGACACACCCGGCCACGCGGCTTTTACCACCATGCGGGCCCGGGGCGCCCAGGTGACGGATATTGCCGTGTTGGTGGTGGCTGCGGACGACGGCATTATGCCTCAGACCGTGGAGGCCATCAACCACGCCAAAGCGGCGGGGGTCAGTATTATTGTGGCCATTAACAAGATGGATAAGGTGGGGGCCAACCCCGACCGGGTGAAGGAACAGCTTACGGAGTATGAGCTGGTGCCCGAGGAGTGGGGCGG
>JAAWSH010000241.1 GCA_022801475.1 Acutalibacter sp.
GCTGTCCCGTTTCAGCAGCAGCCGGCTCATCATATTATGGATGCCTTCCACTTGCTTGGATACTCGGTCTCCACCGGGCTCCTCTGCACCATATAGCAAAAGATTCCTCTCTTTCTCTGAATAGTCCCTCCATTTTTTATCCAGGTCAAACAGGCCGCTCTCTGTATATTGTTTCCAGTACCAGTTCCCCACATGAAAAGTGGGCAGATCCACCATACCCTCATTCAAGCTCTTGTCTTCTGCAATCAGCGGCAGGATATCCAGCGTCATTACCTTGCCGATACCGGAGCATTCCGGACACATCCCGTTCGGATCGTTAAAGGAAAAGTAAGAGGGTGTGCCGATATGCGGCTCGCCAATCCGGCTGTAAAGCAACCGCAGAGCAGCGTACATGTCGCTGATGGTTCCTACGGTGGAGCGGGCATTTCCGCCCAGGCTGGTCTGGTCAATCACAACGGAGGCAGACAGGTTTTCAATTTTGTCTGCCCTTGGCTTTTCAAACTTGGGCAACCGGCCCCGGACAAAGGCAGAATAGGTTTCATTCATCTGGCGCTGGCTTTCCGCTGCAATGGTGTCAAATACAATACTGGATTTCCCGGAGCCGGATACTCCAGTAAAGACTACAATCTTACCTTTCGGGATTTCAAGGGAAATATTTTTCAAGTTGTTCTGGCACAACCCTTGTATCACAATGCTGTTTTGATATGACATCCGTTTTCTCCTTTTCTATCATTCTTCTTGAAATAGTATATCCTACGCTGCAAAAAGACTCTCGACTTTTTTGTCTTCTTGTAAATCGGCTCTATGTTTCAGAACAGGCCGCCCCTCCGAAGAGTAACGGCCTGTTGCTGATTTCTAACAATTTAGATCCTGCACCAATGTATAGCTTTTCTTCTAAATCGCCCCTCCTTTTTTCAACAGCGACTTACACGAGGCCAGAAGATCTTCGATCTCAAATAAGCTGGGCTCCATCACCTTTCTGCAGAGGGGATATATTACATCCAAAATATTTTCCTGCTTTGCCAGCTCAATCAGCTTATCTTCCGGCAACTCAAAATTCTGCATCGCTTTCACAATCATAAGCTTCACCGCTAGCTCATCGGCATAATCTCCTATGGGGCGGGTCAAACCTACGCTGTTCGCCAAAAACATTCTCTGCTTCATTTGCGCCACGGCCTCATATTCCGCCCGCTTCAGCAGTTTCTTATGTGTAATCTGCGATTCTTTCCCAGGAACGAGCATATATCGGGCATGAATACTGCCGTTTCCCATAAACAGCCGATAGATATATCCAGCTATGTAGTTCATACGGTCAAATTCCTCTTCTGTCTCGCCCAAGCTTTTTCCTGTGGCAAAATGGATCTGTTTGTATTTCTTTTCCTCTTCATCCGATATCAGCATGTTGACATCAATATAAATTCCCTCGTTAGACCCCCATCTGGTAAAGCAATAGACGTCTGCAAGCTTAGGAAAAAGCTCACGATTCTCAAAATCCCTTTCAAGCAGAAAGTATTCGGGTGGATATACCCCTTCTTCCTTCAGCGTGGTGCATAACTCCTCCCAAACTTCTCTAACCTTTCGCTGTCCGGCATACTTAACCCATCCCTTTTTTTCTTCATTCGGTACCCAAATGTCAGTTTCAATTTTACGCATTTTTCTCCTCCTGTTTATCTCATTACGCTATCCTGCAAGCGGAAGTTGAAATTTCTCTTGCCAGGCTTTCTGCCGGCAAGCCTTACAATCTCTTTCGCCTAAAATATAATCTTGCTTTTTGTAGCAGAATTCCCCAACTAAAAGCTCGTCTCGATATTCATAAGGATTCCCATATCGGTCCTCGTATTCAATGACCCTTTCCCTGTAGAGTGGCTTATAGTGGCGGCAGCTGCAGTTGACATCCGTTTCCACAACTTCACCTACTTAAAAAGAATTATTCCCGCTGTTCTGCCTGAAGCATCTGAAGCAGGGTTCTGATACACCAATTTGCCACATGCTTTTTTTGCAGAAGCATATTTCTGTATTCTGGCTCACTTATTTTCGTCCAGTCAATCTTCAAGAGAACATCCGGAGGCATGATAACCATATCGAGCCCGGTACGAGGAGTACTCGTTCTCGAAATCCACATACACATCATCTGTTTCGTTCTCCGTATCCCTATCAGGAGATCCAAGCGGTTTTATGTCTGTAACGACGCCGATTAAGCCGCCATAGTCTTCACATGGAAGACTCACCACGGTATCTCCAATCTGTAATTCTCCGTTTATGCATTTTGTCATCGCAGTTTACTCCTTTATATGATTTCGATTTGATCCAGCTCAATCACTGAAACTCTAGTGCCTAATTTATCACCCAAGGTTTTCATAAACAGGTCAAGCCTTGTCAGGCGATCCATCTCTTCGTTTTCCTCCTGCAGCTGCTCCATATCCAGCGTCAGGTTCTCAACCATGTTCAAAACGTCCTCTCGATCCACAGAAGATTGAAACGCAAGAACATCCGGCTGGCAATCTGTTTCCGGGTATTCGATCAGTATATGGTATTTCTGTGCTGTTCCCTGCCCGG
>JAAWSH010000266.1 GCA_022801475.1 Acutalibacter sp.
TACCCAAAACACCGCATTAATAAAACGCCGGTTATCCTGAGCGATTCCTCCCCACTGGCCGCGCTGTCCAGGCAGATGGGGTTCCAGCAACGACCACACCTTGTCGCTTATGTCATGTCTGTGATAGGCCGCACCCATCTTTTTCTCCCCTGTCTTTTATGATGCTTCCATTCTATCACTTTTTCTCTTCCTTGTGTAGAGGCGATCTAGGTGAAAAACTTGCCGGGGCGGTTTTGAGGTTGTCTGAGGACAATGCGAAAGCTATCTCCAAGGGATTATTCCGCTATTCGGTACAGTTAGAAATGGTGATGCGGGTACTAGCTGAGCTTTCCGGATACATCCCGGAGCAGGTGGCGGATATGCGCCGGGAGGCCATAAACAATATGCGCCGCACCCGTGGAAGGTGAGTTTTGAAGATATTTTAGCCGGTTATTACGACGACTGACTCCCTCAAAATTTACGCCGCTAAACAAAGAAAAGCGGTTTGGATGGACCAAAAACGTAAGAAAAATGTCAGTGGACTTTCGAAGCGCAGTGTAGTATTGTGTTGTGCTGAGAAAGGGGGCCGATTTATGGCAAAGAAACGAGCAAATGGTAAGGGCAATATACGCAAATGCAAAGATGGCCGTTGGGAGGGCCGTTATACCGCTGGCTATGACCCAGCTACCGGCAAGCGCATCATCAAAAACGTGCTGGGCAAGACCCAAGCGGAAGTCAAAGAAAAGCTGGCTGCGGCAATGGACGATGCCAAAGATTTGGACGTATCCCGCTCCGATGACTACACGGTTGGCTCCTGGCTGACGAACTGGTATACCCTCTACGCCAAGCCCAACGTGCGGGTGTCAACCGCCGAATACTACCGCCGGAGCATCGAACTCCATGTAAACCCGCGCATCGGTCATATCAAGCTAAACAAGCTGACAGGCCGTGACCTGCAGAAACATACCAAGACCTACGTGAGAACGGCAGGTTGCGAGAAGTCCAGAAAGAGAAATCTCCGGGTCTAAGCGCCTCCACGGTTCGCGGCATCCACCTCATGCTCCACAACGCACTGGACAGGGCAGTCAAAGAACGCTTGATTCAGCGTAACCCCATGGCAGACTGCATCTCCCCGAAGTTGGAGAAAAAGGAAATGAAGTTCCTTCACGCCGAGGACATGAAAGCCTACCTCGACGAGGCTGACCGCCGCCACGTCCTCCCCATGTTCTACCTGGAACTGGTCAGCGGCCTGCGAAAGGGCGAGCTGGTAGCGCTCCTCTGGTCAGACTTGGACATCGAAAACCAAACAATCAGCGTGAGCAAACAGGCCACCCGCGATGCAGATGGCAACATCGTCATCACCCGGCCCAAAACGGGAACTTCCGTCAGGCTGGTGTCAATACCTCAGAGAGCTGTGGAACTACTCCAACAGGAGCACCGCAAGCACCCCGACAACCCCTATATGTTCCCCTCCACCAGAACCGGTGAAATGTACTACCCCGACTCGATAGTAACGCTCCACAAGAGGATATTAAGGTCAGCGGGATTGAGTTATATAAATTTTCACGCACTCCGGCACACATTCGCAACTGCCGCACTCCAAAATGGCGTAGATGTGAAAACAGTCAGCAGTATGCTGGGCCACTACGATGCTGGGTTCACCCTGCGCACCTACACCCACGCCACCCGCCAAAAGCAGGAGCAGGCCGCAGAAAAAATGGGTAATTTCATGGACAAGGTCATGTGAGTGTGGGTCAAACGAGAAAAACGGCTGGAACTTCCTACCCGGAGGTATCCAGCCATTTCCGTCTATTTCCGCATGTGGGTCATGGTGAGGGTCAAGAGCGACGACGTCCAAATCCGTACCGCACCACGCTAAACAGGATGATAAGAAAACATCCGCAATATCCAGAAAAATATGCAGAACGCAAACAGCACAGAAACAAGGCAACACTGTGCTCAGCCGCCGTAAAAGCCAAACCATCGATCTCAAGAAAAAGCAAAGAAACCGCACAACCATGCGGTTTCTCAGACATTGTGAGGTGGATACGAAAAAGATATTTTTGGCACATTGGTGGGTGTATCCGAACTCTCACATCAGATCGGTATTGTTTGCTCAACCTCCAACCCTCCTGCAAAAATCACCTTTAATTTCTCTTTGGACTCCACCACCACACATTCCAGCACCTGCCGTACCAGCTGGTCATCGTACTCCATGGGGTGGTTCTCCAGCCCATCCAGGATAGTAAAAATCTCATCCAGCCGAGACTTAGCATTTTCTTTTTCCTGCTGTGCATTTCCGTATTGCGAGAGCTGTTGTTCCAGGGCACTTTTTTCGTTCATGAGCGCTGTGGCCCTCTGTTCATCAAAATCTTCAATCGTATCTGTAGCTATGGCCTGTAGCATGGCCTTGAATTCAGCATCGATTTCTGCTATCCTAATCTGGATATCCAGGCTGCTATCCTCACCATCATCATTTTTCAACCCCATGCCGATATGCAATTTTAATGTACCCAGCACGTCGGCACTCTGCTTTGCTGTTTGCATAATCGCCGTCATGATGGCCTC
>JAAWSH010000236.1 GCA_022801475.1 Acutalibacter sp.
AGCAGGGCACCGGTATCCAGCCCCTCCTGCACCACCTCAAAGGCCCCCAGCAGAAACCTACACACAGGCTCCCCGTCCACCCGTATGGGCTGGGACATAAAGCAGGGCACCCCCCGTTTCTCCAGGGCCACGTCCAGGCTTCCGTAGTACTGGCCCGGGTTCCGACAGATCACGGTGATGTCCCGGTAGCGCATTCCCCCTGCTGCCAGCCGCCGGATGGTGGCTGCCACATACTCCGCCTCTTCAAATACGTCCCGAGCCTGGAACATCTCTATTCCACTGTGATCCTGGCTGGTCATGGCCTGGTCTGGGCAAAAGAGCTGGGTCTCCAGTAACTTTAGGTTCTCATTCTTATACCGGTGCGCACCCGTGAGCACCACTGGGGGCAGCACCTTTATCCCCAGGTCCCCGGCCAGCCGCTCCAGCCGGTAGCGGGTCCTGTCCACCAGGGCGAACAGACCGCAGTCATCCAGCCCCAGGCCGTCTGTGCACAGGGACACAAACACAGTATCCGCCTGGCGCAGCAGCTGCCCCAGCACCCGCATTTCTTGGACCGTAAATCCCTCAAAAGAATCCACTGCCACCGTGTACCCCTCAAAGACGCCGCTTCCCTCCAGGGTCTGGGCCAGGCGGGTCAGGTCGTCTCGGCTGTCTAGGTAGCTGGCTCCCACCAGTGCCTCATAGGCGGCATAGACCAAGCCCAGCTCCCTTAGCTTTTGGCTAAGCCCCGCAGGCACCGGCAGGCCGGCGGCCTCCGTTACCTGGGCTGGGGCCAGGCCGCACATTTTCAGCTCGTCTACAGCGGTAAGCATCAGGTCGGTGACCCGTCCGGTACGGGCTGCGTTTTTGTACACCTCCAGGTGGTCCCGGCAAGTCTCAATGGCGGCGGACATCAAAATACGCCGTCCCCCATCACTAAGCCTGCGGCCCGCCGCGCCCCCTTCCTTGCGGAACACGGTCTCCGCCAGCCGGGTAAAGCTGTATATGCCAATGGTATTGGCCCGCTGGGGCCCAGCCAGACGCAGCATGGCCTTTTCCGTCTCAAAGCTAAACTGCTCGGGCACAATCATCATGCACCGGCTGTCCCCGTCGCGGTCATGACCACTTAGGCTTCGGTCTGACAGAACCCTGCGCATGTACTCGGTCTTGCCGCTTCCCGCGCGGCCCAAGACAAATTGCAGCATCAAGCTGCCTCCTCTCTACTTTGCCCCGCTCACCCACTCCCGCAGGGCTTCGTACCACTCCACCAGCTTCAGCTCCACCCGGTAGCCCTCTGGGTTTTCGGCCACCTCCCGCTGGTCCTGGGGCAGCTGTGCCAGGGGGTCGCCGCTGGCAGCAGGCAGACACAAGGCCGGGAACACTACGCACCACCAGTTTTGCCCTTCGCCCTCCCCCAGAGTGACCCGCAGGGCCCGGTACCGTCCGGCGGGCAGGGTAAAGCCCTGATAGTCCTTTTCGGGAAAAGCCAGCTCTGTCACCTGGGCGTTCACCCGCTGAGAAGAGCCCTCTGCTTCCACCCTGCGGCGGGCAGCGGCGGTAATGGCCTCCAAGTGGGTGCACACCTGGAAGTTGGCCTCTTCCAGGGTCTCTGCCCCCGCGCACCAGCGGTCCGCCTCGGCCAGCACCGCGTCCCGCACCTTCAGTTTTAGAGCCTGATCCTGGGGAGAGTCGGAATTGGCCACCACGTGCAGCCGCAAAACGCTTTCCGGCAACCGCTGAGAGGAGGCCGCCACCCGGAACCAGCCAGCCAAAACCGTCAATAAAAACCCGGCGGCCAAAACCCGCAGGGCTGTTTTCTTAGTGAAAATACTCATATAGCCACGCCTCTTTCCATATTTTGGGAAAAGTATGGGTAAAAAAGGACGCGACTATACAGCGGGTGATAAAATTATAGATAGATTCCAGAAAAAAGGCGCCTGTTGGCTAAAAATTTTTCCCATCCCTGGGTCACGCAATATGTCCGCACTTTTCAGCTTCCTCCAACAATTAGTTGAATCTCCCAGATGAATGTGCTATAATACAGTCTCAAATCTTTCCCAAATAGAAAGGTCTTTTTATGAAAGAAATTCTCTTGGACGCCATATTAGACGCCCTGAAAACCCTGCCTTTTCTCTTTGGCGCATACCTGCTCATCGAGTTTCTAGAGCACCGCGCCAGCCATAAGCTGACCCACGCTCTCTCAAAAATGGGCCCTCTGGGGCCTGTGGGCGGGGCGGTACTGGGCTGTGTACCCCAATGCGGCTTTTCGGTAGCCGCCGCCAATTTCTACGCTGGGCGGCTAATCAGCCCCGGCACTCTGCTGGCTGTATTCTTGGCCACCTCAGACGAAGCACTGCCCATCCTTCTCAGCCGGCCTGGGTCCATGGGCAGCCTGGGCCGGCTTTTGGCCGTCAAGCTTATTGCCGCCGGATGCTTTGGCCTATTAACAGACTTTCTTCTGATCCGCCGCGCCCCAGAGGGAGCGGGCTTACACGATTTGTGCCACAACTGCGGCTGCAATGAAAAGGGGCTGCTGCGGCCCGCCCTGATCCACA
>JAAWSH010000237.1 GCA_022801475.1 Acutalibacter sp.
CTGCTTTTTCTTCCGTTCCACAAATCCCGCCTGCACAAGTTTTTCCAGTACCGCCGCACGGGTGGCGGGAGTGCCTAAGCCTTTTCGCTCTGCGTCCTCGGAAATGTCCCCGCTTCCCGCCCGTTCCATTGCGGATAATAAAGTATCTTCCGTATAGGCTTTTGGGGGCGTTGTGTCATGCTCTGTCATGGCTGCCTTTGCCGTGATTTCCTGTCCCTCGGTCAGCTCCGGCAAAGGGTTTTCTTTCGTGGCGTTCCCGTCCTCCGGCTTCGCTTTCAGAGTGGTACGGAAGCGGCGTTCCAGTTCCTTAAAGCCCTCGCATTTGACGGTCTTTCCCTTTGCCGTAAAGGTCACGCCGCCGCAGGAGAGGGAAGCGGTCACGGCTTCGTATCGGTGGGGCTGCGCCGTTGCGGATAACAGTTTCATGGAGAGTAAAAGCAGGATATTCCTTTCGCTTTCGGGCAGGCTGCCTTTATCTGTCTTTACCGCTTCGGCAGTGGGGATTATGGCGTGGTGGTCGGACACTTTCTTGCTGTTTAATATCCGGGAGTAGTCCGGGGAGAGGTCAACGCCTTTTGCAAAGTCCAGTGTGCCGAAAAGCCCGGACACGATAGTTTCAGCGGTGGGGAGCATATCGTCCGTTAAGAATTGGCTGTCCGTCCGGGGGTAGGTGCATAGCTTCTTTTCATAGAGCGATTGGGTGTAGTCAAGGGTCTGTTTGGCGGTGTAGCCGTAAAGCCTGTTTGCTTCCCGCTGCAAGGTTGTGAGGTCATAAAGGCGGGGCGGGTTCTCGGTCTTTTCTTCCCGGACAAGGGAAGTGCAGACGGCGGTTTTTCCGTCACAATCCTTGCGGAGTTTTTCGGCTTCGTCTTTCTCTGTGTAGGGCGGGCTTGCCGCTTCAAAAGTGCCATTGCCGATATGTACCACATAATATTTTTTCTTCTGAAAATCCGCTATGGCGTTGTCTCGTTCCACAAGCAGGGAGAGGGTCGGTGTCTGTACCCGCCCCACGTTCAAGGTGTGGTTGTAGAGGACGGAGAAAAGGCGGGTCGCATTGATACCGATTAGCCAGTCAGCCTTTGCCGCTTTCCTCCATGCTGCTTATCCATAGGCGGTAGAACGGCTTTTCACACCCGGCTTTCTCATAGACAAATCGGAAAATGAGTTCCCCCTCACGTCCTGCGTCCGTGGCGCAAATGAGGGCTTCCACGTCTGCCCTGTGCATGAGGTTCTTTAAGGTTTCAAACTGTTCTTCCTTGTCCGGGGATATGACGGTTTCCCAATGCTCCGGCAGAATGGGTAAGTCCTCATAACGCCATTTCTTAAAATCCCCGTAGTGGGTAGCGTCTGCCAGTCCCGCAAGGTGTCCCACGCACCAACTAACAAGAAAACCTGCGCCCTCCATGTAGCCGTCTTTTCTCTCGTCTGCGCCGATCACGGCGGCGATTGACATTGCAACGCTCGGTTTTTCTGCGATTACTAACTGCATATAAAATTCCTCCTTTTTGGCATGAAAAAAAGCAGTCATTTTCTGACTGCTTTTCGGTTTGTTGTTATTTTAATTATTGTCGATAAACTTCCATAAAACTTCCGACAATTATTATTATATGGCTAACCTGTTCTTCTGTTAATGCTAAAGTTTTTTTGCCTGTTTCTACTTCTTCAATATCGTCCAAATTCGCAAAAAAATATGAGTTGTGACATTCTTCGGATAATAGTTGATAAAGTTCATATAAAGAAGAACCATTTGGAGAAGATTTTTTTTCGTTAATATCTTGTGACATTTCCGAAACAGATTTTCTACCGCCGCTATATCGTTTGCTACCTAATTTATGTATACCTTTGATTGGATTGCGGGTAGTAATCTTACTTGTATCAACATTAACTCCCATATATTCAGTTATCAGTTCAGTATGTTTCATTAAGTATATAAATTCAATCACTTGTTCTAACATATCACGCAGAATTATATTAGCATGCCTTGCTTTGAAAAGTGGTTGTCCACTTAATGTATTTAAAAATTCTATATCATCAAGTAGATTTTCTGAAAAAGCAATCTTAATAAATTCTACCGAATATAAGAAATCGTCTTTTCCTTTCATAGTATTAAATAATTGTTGGTTTGTAGATGATATTTCATTTTCTAAACTTTCAAAAAAATCATCTGTGATATGAAAACTTTCCATAAAATACACCTCACTTGTCATAAAATTTATTCTTCATCTTTTTTAGGTTTTAGTAATTGCGATATAGACGATAGTAATATAGAAAAAACGCTCTCTATTGCTATGACACTAGAAGAAGTTCCAATGGTCATATCTGTTATTATAGATAATTGTTTATCTACATCTATTGTCTTATTTATTATTTTACCTTCTTTAATTTTACCCGCAAGAGTAAATCTAGTATTTTCATTTCCTGTATGATAAATGTTAAAGGTAATATAATCTTTTTTCTCTAGTGCTTGAAAAGAAAAAGTAAATGTTTCATCAATTCCACATTGTATTGTATCTGCTGATTGTTTTATTATGTCTACGCCTAAAATAGTGCAACTTTTTGTATTGCCATTGATTAGTTTTAATTCATGGTTTTTATAAAAATCGTCATTCGTAATAATAACATTTCCGCCATTCCAAAGTTTTACATTTGTTACTGATAAACTTTCTATATGTTTTCCAGAAAACAGTACTTCTAAATTTTTGATATTGGAAACAGTTCCTTTTACTAATGGAGTAGTAGATAATGTGTAATATAAGCGCTTTCGCTTTCTTTGCATAATTGGTGTAACAATAGCAATAATCAGTCCTAAAAAAGTAGCAAACAATCCGGCTGCTGTAAGATATGGATTTTTTGCAATCCAATTTGCGATAGCGTCCATAAATATGTACCTCTTAATTTTTCTTTTTATTATAGCAGTTTAAAAGACACTATTCTACAAATTCTTAGATGAATCTTTGATTTTTTTGATACAGTACCCGACACAAGGGGCTAGCCCCTTGTTATAAGGGCAGCCAGTACAAGCCGGGGAATGGGGGACGGGCGGCGTGTCGTCCCCATGCCGCCCGTGTCCCGGTTTCTGTGTCATCATTCTTTCATAAGGGCTGTCAGTGAACCACGTCATACGCCGCCCTCCGTATCATCTTCAAGCCCTGTTTCTTCGGCTTCGGTGTCGTCCCCGTAGTCCGTTTCTTCGTCCGCTTCGGTATCGTCTGCGCCGTCCGTATCGTCCCCGTAGCTGTCATAATCGGTGTCGTCCTCATAGTCGCTTTCTTCGTCCTCGTCAAAGTCAAAATCGGAAAAGTCCGGGCTGCCCTTTGCGGTGTCCTTTGGCTTGATGTACTTGAAATAATAGAACGCCCCGCCGCCTGCAA
>JAAWSH010000001.1 GCA_022801475.1 Acutalibacter sp.
CTCTAGAGTCTGTTTGAAAACCGGAGAAATGCTGGATTTTTGACCAAAAATGAGGGATTTCAAGGAAAAAATCGCAAGAAAGGCTACCACCTTTCGAGGATTTTTGACACCGAAAGCTCCTTTTCCTCTCAAAACAGACAGTATTTCGGAGTTTTAAAACAGACTTTAGGGAGCCCCGGGGTGGGAGGGCCGCTGTTTCGCAGTTGCCGCGGCTTTGCGCGGCAGCTCCGAAAGGCGCTGCTTTTTGGCGGCGCGACGGTTGTGCTTCTCCTCCGGCTTGTGGGCCGCTTGGGGTTTGGGCCTTTATTTTTGGTTTTCTTTCGCGCCGCTTTTCTTTCATGTATGCCGCTTCTTTAAGGCCGCCTCCGGCGGGGAGGGACTCTGTCCCTCCACCCTGCAAGGGGGCAACCGCCCCCTTGACCCCACGGCGCTTCACGCCTTTTTTACTTGATTTTTGTGGGGCGGACGGCTATAATAGAGCAAACTCTTTGCATGGGAGGCCCCTCTATGGACGAGCCTGTTCTGCTCCATCTGACCGAATCCGGCTTCCGCCAGGGCGAGGCCGGCGTCCTCCACCAGCGGGGCGTACACTCCACCTACCGCCTCCACACCCACGACTTCTACGAACTCTTCCTGGTGCCAAAAGGCAGCGCCATCCACGTGGTCAACGGCCAGACCCAAATCCTCACCGGCGGCTCTCTGGTGCTCATCCGCCCCAGCGACGTGCATAAGTACGAGCCTCTGGACGGCAGCGACTTCGAGCTGCTCAGCGCCGGAATGCCCGCCGCCGCCTTTCGCCGCCTTTGCACCTATCTGGCGGTAGAGGAGCGGGTATTCCTGGCTCCCGCCCTGCCGCCCCACCGGGTCCTTTCCGGCTGGGTCTTGGCAGACGCCGCCCGCCGCCTGCTGGAGGCGCCCACCGGGGCCCCGGACCTGGCCCTCTATGTGCTGGGGCTGTTCCCCGGGCTGGTGGGGGCGTTTTTAAGCAACCCGCCCAAAGAGCCCCCCTTTCCCCCCTGGTTCTCCCAGCTGATTGAGGAGATGAACCGGCCGGAAAACTTTGTCCCCGGCCTGCCCCGGCTGCTGCGTCTGGCCAATTTCTCTCAGGAGCACCTAACCCGGCTGTTCCGCCGGTACCTGGGGGCCACCCCCACGGAGTTTATCAACACCAAGCGCCTGGAGTTGGCCTGCGACCTGCTGCTGGCGGGAGAGGTCCCCGCCGCCCAGGTGGGCGGGCTCTGCGGCTTTAACAGCCAGAGCCATTTTTATCGTCTCTTTACCGCCCGCTACGGCTATCCGCCTAAAAAGTACCGGGACGCTTTTTTGCGCCAAAGCGCTGGAAGTTCATCCTCATTATAAGCCTTTTTGGTAAAAAATCCACTGCTACATTGACGGATTTTTCCACTATATTGATTTTTCTATGGAAGGGAAGGGCAAAGCCAAAGCGGGATTCAACGCCAAGCGGCCGCTTAGGCCTTGTTTGAAAAAAGAGAAACTGACGGATTTTTGCCCAGAAGAGGCGCATTTCAAGGGAAAAAACGAGAGTTGCACGCAACTCTTTGTCAACACTTCCGATTGACCAGGTTTTTTGGGCGCAGAAAGGGGCCGCTCCTGGGCAAATAAACGGCGTTTTCGATGTCTCAAACAGGTCCTGGTCTAAAGCCCAGAACGCGGCAAACCAACCGGTTTCCCACCTTAAAAACCAATAAGGCGAAGCCCCGTTGCTCCGCCTTTTCTCAATATCCTATAATATAAGCTTTATATGCCCCTGCCCTTCTCCCCAATGAACGCCTTAGCGTCTTTCAGTGGATGTAGAAGAGGCATTGTCTTGCATCCTTATGAAATCTCAAAACAAATTTGCTTCCGCTGTTTTTCCCATATTTCTAGCCTCTGTCCTGGGCCATCCTGTAAGCATGGGGGCCTCTGGGCAGTGGCTGGCGCGGTTTTTGGCCAGAGCCCCCGCGCTGTGGCAGGCGTAGCAGTACAGGCAGCCGTGGGCGCAGGTGTCGTAGCAGCCAATGTCCACGCTTTGGGCACAGCCGCACCCTGGACGCTGGTTCTTATCCTTCTTCACCGGCCGGGCCGCGCCCAGGGGTCCGGCAAAGCGGGCCGGGTCCACGCAGCGGGCTCTTTCTATCCCCAGAGCACTTAGGTCCATGGGCTCGGCGCAGGCATCTATGGCCAGGCCGCAGCTGTGGGCAATACGGGCCAGCTCACCGGCCAGCCGGCGCTGTTCCTCTTGGGGAAAATCCGCCAGGCCCAGGGGCTCCATGGCCCGGGCGGTGTTCCGGTAAAAGTCTAAAAAGCTGATGGTGCACCGGCGGGTATAAGGGGCAAGGCGGCGGGTTAGCTCTCCAAAATAATGGACATGATAGGCAAAGCTGTAGTTCCGGCTAAGGAAAATGGGGTCGTACCGCCAAATCACCCGGTCGGGGCCCAGCTTTTCCGCCAACTGAATAAAGGCTGGGATCACCTTTTGGCCTTTATTGGGCACCCCGGGCTCCACATCCTGACCATAAGAGGTAATGGTAAACTGAAAATAATAGGCGTAGTCCTCCAGCTCCTTCAGCCTGGGCAGCAAGGGGGCGGGGTTTTTGGTCCAAAACACAATGCCCTCCACCGCCTGGGGAGAAAGGTCCACCCTGCGGATCTGCTGGGGATTCATGGGATTGGGCACCAGGACCTCTCCGGCCTGAAAACGGTGGAGCAGCCAGGAAGTATAATAGGCGGGGATGTCCGTACGGCGGCTGGCGCTGAGAATCATGGGGGCCTCCTTACCGGCACTCATTCGTTGAAAAGGCCTTACGGCCTGGCTGTAGACTGTCTGGGAATATGGGTGCAGGGCAGCAAGATCCTGGGATCGTCCGCCTGCCGCCCTGCCATAAGGTCCAGCAGGATCTTGGCGCTGGCCCGCCCCATTTGGGCAAGGGGAAGATCAATGGTCGTTAGCGCGGGAATCACAAAGCCAGAGGCACTGTCATTGTCGAAACCATGCAGAGAAAGGTCCTGGGGTACCCGAACGCCCCGCTCATGGGCTGCTTTCATGGCGCCAAAGGCCATGGGGTCGTTCATGCAGAAAATGGCCGTAGGGGGCGCGGGCAGGTCCAGCAGCCTGCCGCACTGCTCGTATCCCATGTTAAACCCCCAGCTGCCTGTACAGACATAGGCTGGGTCAAAAACCAGGTCGTGTTCCATTAAGGACTCGGTATAGGCCTGCATCCGCCGGTGGGTGGGAATAGAATTGATGGGCCCGGAGATCAGGGCAATCCGCTGGTGGCCTAGTCCAGCCAGGTAGTCCACAGCCAGCTTGGCCCCCTGATAATCATCATAGTTTACAGTATAGCTGCCTCCGCTTTTGGTAAAGCAGTAGGCGTATACCACAGGAAAAGGCAGCTCTGGTAAAATCCCCTCTACGTCCCTGGGGTGCAGGCCCACATAGATCAGGCCGCTGACCCGAGAGGCCAGCAGGCTGGTAACACTGAGCTCCACAGAATGCCGGAACTCTGGCAGGCGGACCAGTTTATCATACTCCACGTACTTTTGTAAAAGGGTCAGGTGTTCCAGCCGCAGGTTATATAGACTTAGGGCAAAGTCCTGGGCCTCGCACACAGCGGAGATTCCTTCTATAATCTGCCCGGTCATGAAGGCTCCGATGTCCTCCACAATAATCCCAATGGTGCTGGTCCGGCTGGTTTTTAGATCCTTGGCCAGCGTGTTTGGGATATAATTCAGCTGCTTAATGGCAGCCCGCACCCGGGCCTCGGTTTTTGGTGCGGTGGTCCCCTTGCGGTTGATCACATTGGACACCGTGGCCACAGAAACACCAGCCAGTGCAGCCACATCGTTGATGGTACTGATGGTCAAAGAACCACCTCCTTAGCAGATTTTTTATTGAAAAGCCGCTCTTTAATATCAGGAAAACAAGGGCACGCTCTATGGGGCGGATAAGCAGCTGATGAAACGTTTCAAATCCCAGAAAAGTTCATAATGGTGGTAGTATAGCATAGGCCCAGAAAATTTGCAAGCGCTATCTCAATATCCTTGTGCTGGAAATGGTAAGCTGAGGAAAAAGTGGAATTTTTTTGGAAAAGGCGGAAAAAAGGTTGACATCGTTTTTGCTCTATGATATTATTATAACCAAAAAAGCGTGAAACTTTATCTAAAAACTTGAAACGTTTTAATGACTATGCTACATCCTTGACCTGTTTTGGAGAAAACATGTCCAAGCGGCCTAACGGTTCTGGGAAAAAGCTGGCAAAACCGGCGAAAAACTCCTGGAGGGCAGGAAAGAGTTTCTCACAAAAGAGCGGCTCTTCACAAAACAAATTAAAACGATTCAAGTTTTGGACCAGAAAATTCCCCCGGGCCTTTGGCCGGACTGGCCAAAAAACCCTTGCCGGAAACCCCGGGAGAGGGTTCTGGAAAAATCTGCAAAAGGAGGAACGGACTATGGCGGAAAAATCGCCAAGCCAAAAGGGTAGGCTGTTCAAAAGGTTCGTACGAGAGCGCGAGCTCTGGTTTTGGAGCGTTCTGTGCATTGTGTGGTGGGTGGTGTTCTTCCTCATCCCCCTATACGGCATTGTGTATGCGTTTTTCGACTATGTACCGGGCCGGGACATCTCTTGGGACCGGTTTGTAGGGCTAAAGCATTTCGCCGCTTTCTTCCAGGGCAAAGACGCGGGCACCATCATCCGAAACACCTTGGTTATCGGCGGACTGAACACCACAGTAGGCTTTGTTGCCCCCATTGTGCTGGCCCTGCTCTTTGACGAACTGCGCAGCTCTAAGCTAAAGCGTGTGACCCAGACCATCTCTTACCTGCCCTATTTTGTGTCCTGGGTGGTGGTGGCCAGCATCCTGACCGCCACACTTAGCAGTGAGGGCGTGGTAAACGAGGTGCTGATGAGCTTGGGCCTTTTGGAAAAGCCCATCCTGTTTTTGCAAGAGGGCAAGTACTTCTGGGGCATGATTACCATTGTGAACATCTGGAAAAACATTGGCTACAGCACCATTTTATACATGTCCGCCATCGCGGGCATTGACCAGGAACTATATGAGGCCGGCGCTGTGGATGGCCTGGGCCGCTGGGGCATGGTAAAGCATATCACCCTGCCCAGTATCCTGCCCACCATTGTGCTGCTGTTCATTTTGGGCATTGGCGGAATTTTGAACATTGGCTACGAGCAGCACCTGCTCATTGGCCAGCCCACCACCCGGGAATACTGGGATATTATCGACACCTACGTGTACCGCTTCGGCGTACAGATGGGGCGGCATTCTTTTGCCATTGCCGTGGGGCTGATGAAGTCTGTGATTGGCCTCACCCTGGTGTTTGTCACCAACTGGATCTCAAAAAAGACCATGAGCATGTCTATATTTTAAAGGGAAAGGAGGAATAAGCTTATGCGTTTCAGCAAATCCAGTAAGTCCAGCCATGCCAATACCCACTCGGCCGCCAACGGGCGGCTGCGGCTGGCAAAAAAGACTGTTTCCAGCCAAGTTTTCGACGTGGTAAACGTGATTATTATGATCCTGCTGATTTTTGTGATGATCTACCCTTTCTGGAACCAGCTGATTGTCTCGCTAAATGACGGTATTGATACCCAGCGGGGCGGTCTGTACTTCTTCCCCCGGATGTTCACTCTCAATAACTATGACTACATTTTGAAGTCCGAGGGCCTGGGCTCTGCGGTGATGTGGTCTCTGCTGCGGGTTTTTGTGGGCACCATTACCCACCTAATATGCAGCGGGTTTTTAGCCTATATTACTACCGTAAAGTTCTTCTCCTTCCACCGGCCTCTACGCACCATGTTCCTTATCACAATGTACATATCCGGGGGCATGATTCCCATTTACCTGTGGTATACCAAGATTGGCCTTTTAGAGACTTTCACGGTCTATTGGCTGCCAGGGCTTATTGGGGCCTATGATATGATGCTGATTGCCTCCTACATTGAGGGACTGCCCGACGCAGTGACCGAGTCGGCCCGGATTGACGGAGCCCGAGAGGTAACGATCTTCTTCCGGGTAGTGGCGCCCCTGTGCGTGCCCGTGTTTGCCGCTTTGGCAGTGATGACCGCTGTGGGCCACTGGAACTCCTGGTTTGACACCATGCTGTACAACTCTTCCGGCAAATATGACACCCTGCAAATGCTTTTGCGAGACATCCTCATAGAGTCTGACAAGATTAAAAAGCTGATGCAGGACGCCACAGTGGGCGCAGACGCTGTAAAGAGCCAGGTGTCCCGCATTTCCACGCAGTCCATGCGGGCGGCCACCACCATGATTGTAACCATTCCCATTGTGTGCGTGTACCCCTTCTTCCAGCGGTACTTTGTAAAGGGTATTTCCATTGGCGCGGTAAAGGGATAAAGCGGCACGGGTGGTTTTTTGGCAAGACGCGAAGCGTTAATGGGGCAAGGGAACAGTTCCCTTGTGGATGATCAAGGCAGAGCCTTGATCATCCTGCGCCGAACCATGCTTTCTAGCTTCCAGCCAACCCAACCGGCAGGACGGCAAAACTTTTACGGTTTCTTTGGAACACTAGACGCCTCCGCGCCCTGTCCTCAAACGGCTTCTATTGCTTGGCAGTTTTGAATAGAGGCAGCCGGACTGTCCGGCTGAACATCACAAAAACAGAAAGGATGAACCAAATTATGAGCAAGACAAAACGCATTCTCGCCCTGGTACTGGCCCTGGCGCTGGTTCTGGCTTTGGCGGCCTGCGGCGGAGACAGCGGCTCTTCGAGCTCCACACCGGAGTCCTCCAAGACGGATGCTTCCTCCGCTTCCTCCAGCTCTACAGAGAGCGGCGGCGATTCCGCCCCCACTGGCGAGACCAACAAGTACGGCTGGGAAGTGCCCGCCGAGACCCTGAAGTTCTCTTACTTTTATGCGGACGACGGCACCATGGCCCAGGACGAAGAGGACGAGCGCCTGGCCGAGACCGCCCAGGTGCTGAAGGATGAGTTCAATGTGGAGATTGAGCGCATTGTCTACAAGCAGGACCCCACCGAGCGCCTGAACCTGATGCTGGCTGGCAACGACTACCCGGACGTGATCTCCGGCATGCCGGACGCTATGGCCGAAACCTTCATCGACCAGGGCCGTGCCCAGCAGCTGGACGACCTTCTGGACCAGTACGGCCAGAATATTGTGAGCGGCTATGGCAAGTACCTGAACCTAATGCGGGACGACGAGGGTAAGATCTTTAAGCTGGCCCACTCTTGGGGCCACACCACTGACGGCATGGGCCGTGACTTTGCGGTGCGCTGGGACTGGCAGCAGGAGACTGGCCTGCCCCTGTACGACAGCTTTGACAGCTACTATGAGACCATCAAGAAGATCGTGGAAAACCACCCCACCAATGACGCGGGCGAAAAGGTCTATGGCTTTACAGCTTTCTCTGAGAAGGGCGAGGAGTTCTATAAGACTCCTCTGGCCTACCTGGGCTTGTTCGGCGTCAGCGGCGGTGTAAACACCAGCGGCGGTTCCATTACCCACTATTACAAGCTGAACGACGACGGGAGCATTGCCTACTGGGTGGACACCGAAGAGGGGCTGCGGGTGGCAAAATATATCAACCAGTTCTGGCGTGACGGCCTCATTGACCCCGACTTCCAGACCAAAGACTACGACGCCTCTGTGGCCTTTATGTCCAACGAGCGCGTGGCCGGCAACATTGGCACCTGGTGGCACAACCACGTGGGCGGCCACCAGATCTGGATGTCCACCGAGGACGACTGGACCATTGAGAAGCGCATGCAGTGCGTGACCTTCCAAGAAGGCGACGCCACCCCTGCCCTGATTTCCGACAACTTTATCCGCACCACCCGCTGCATCATTACCGACAAGTGCCAGAACCCTGAAAACGTGATGAAGTACTGGAACTGGGAGGTCACTCCCCTGGGCCTGGCCTTTGTTACCATGGGTCCCGAGGGCGAAGAGCGGGCCTGGAGCATTGACGAAAACGGAGACGCCAAGTTCAGCGACCTGTACTGGTACGGCAAAGAGGGCGACGATACCTTCCTGTGGGACAGCTGGGAAGAGGACATGGGCAGCTTTAACTACTGGATGATGGCCCCGGGCTATACCCCCGAGGACAAGATGGACAACCCCGGCGAGGGCTGGGCCGATCCTGTGGTAAAGATTAACGCATGGGACCCCATTGGCGACTTCAGCCAGCTGGATCAAGACAAGCTGGCCCCTGGCAACAAGGTTATGCAGTCCCACTATGAGACCTCTACCCCTTATCTGTGGGATCAGACCCTGTGGACCCTAAGCTTCTCCCCGGACGACCCCGAGCAGCTGATCAACCAGGACGTGGCGGACTGCATTTCCAGCGCCTGGGTGCAGGTTGTTATGGCCAACACCGAGGAAGAGTGCGTAGAGCTCTTTGAAAAGATGAAGAACGACCTGCACGCTATGGGTCTAGACGACCTGGTGGCGTTCCAGCAGGCAGCCCTGGATAAGAACAGGGCCAAGATGGAAGGCAACTAAGTTAACACCATTTTCATTTGTCTTATAGCTGGTGGCCAGCCCGCGTCTCCTTTTTGGCGGCGCGGGCTGGCCGCTTAATAAGAAGAAATATAGCCTCTCTGTGAGGCCCCACTCCCTTGCCCCCAAAGCGCTTGGGCGGATTCATCTTAAGAAAATTTTTACCCAGAAAGGAGATCATCATGCCTTACCAAGACATCAACCTGAAAAACATCAAAGTAGACGACGGCTTCTGGAACAAACGCATCCGCAACGCAGTAGAAAACGTGGTGCCCTACCAGTGGCGGGTCCTTAACGACCAAGAGCCCGGCGCCGCCCCCAGCCACGCGGTGATGAACTTTAAAATTGCCGCTGGAATGGAAGAGGGGGAGTTCTCCGGTTATCAGTTCCAAGACAGCGACCTGGCCAAGTGGATGGAGGCCGCGTCCTTTAGCTTGATCTACCATGATTCTGCGAAAGTCCGGGCCGCCCTGGAAGAGGCGATTGACATTATTGAAAAAGCCCAGCAGTCCGATGGCTACCTGGACACCCACTATATTCTGGCAAAACCAGACAAAAAGTGGCGGGAGATTGCCCATGGCCACGAACTGTATTGCTCGGGCCATATGCTGGAGGCCGCCGTGGCCTACTATACCGTTACTGGCAGCGACCGGCTACTGAAGGTGATGGAGAAAAATGTACGGCTTATCCGCCAGGTGTTTGGCAAGGGAGAGGGACAGATCGACTCCTACCCGGGCCACGAGGAACTGGAGCTGGCCCTGATGAAGGCCTACCGGGCCACCGGGGAGCCGGTCTATTTTGACCTTGCCCAGTACTTTGTGGAAAATCGAGGCGAAAAGCCCGGATTTATGGAAGAGGACCGCTTTTTAGAGCTCAGCGGCAAGGACCGCTGGCTGGGCCCCGACTATCACCAGGCCCATGCCAAAATTCGGGACCAGAAGGCCGCCGAGGGCCACGCGGTGCGGGCCATGTACTTCTTCACCGGGGCGGCGGACGTAGCCCTGGAGACCGGCGACCCCACCCTAAAGGCGGCCCTGGAGGACCTGTGGCGCAATGTGACAGGCCGACGGATGTACATTACCGGAGGCGTGGGGTCTCAAGGAGACGGAGAGCGCTTTACCATTGACTACGACCTGCCTAATGACACCTGCTACACCGAGACCTGCGCGGCCATTGGCCTGGCCATGTGGGCCCTGCGGATGCTGCGCCTGGAGCCAGATTCCCGCTACGCGGACGTGATGGAGCGGGCCCTGTACAATAATGTTCTTAGCGGCATCTCCGAGGATGGGGAGCATTACTTCTACGTGAATCCCCTACAGCTGAAGCCGGACGTGGCCAAGTACCGCCGGGACCACGAGTCTGTGGAGCCGGAACGGGTAAAATGGTTTGGCTGCGCCTGCTGCCCGCCCAACGTAATCCGTACTCTGTGCGGCCTGGGGGGCTATGTATATACCCAGCAGGGGAATGCCATCTACCAGCACCTGTATGTGGGCCACAGTGCGGAGATGGAGACAGATAAGGGCACGGTCCGGCTTTGCTGCCAGTCCTCCATGCCCTGGCAGGGCGCGGCCTCCATTACCTACTACGGGCCAGAGGGGGTCACCCTATATCTGCGGGTGCCGGAGTATGCCAAAAACTTTACCGTATCCCAGAGCGGCACGGTCCTGAACCTTAACATTGAAAAGGGCTACGCAAGACTAGAGCCAAAGGACGGATGCACCTACCAGGTGAGCTTTGCCATGGAGGCCCAGTTTGTCCAGGCCAACCCCCGGGTTACCGAGGATTGCGGCAAGGCCGCGGTGCTGCGGGGGCCCCTGGTATATTGTGCGGAAGAGGCGGACAACGGTCCCCTGCTGAACAGCTTTACAGTGGATATGGGTACAGCTCCCGCAGCGGAAGAGAGCCCGCTCTTTGGGGACATTACCCTGCTGAAGATAAAGGGCACCCGCCCCGACCCGGACCAGTGGCCGGAGGACCAACTGTATAGCCCGGCCCCCAGCGCCCGGGTAAATGCAGAGCTGAAGCTAATTCCCTACTTCCTATGGAACAATCGGGGCCTGGGGGAAATGTTGGTGTGGATAAACGCCCGATAGAGAAGGCGGCAAAAAAAGATAATATAGCCGCCAGATAAAACATCCACACCCGTGTCGGGCCTGCCCCAAGAGGGGCCTTATCAGCCCAAAAATCATGTTCACGTATTTGGGCCGGTCAAGGCTCTTGCTTGGGGAGTTCTGATGGTGGCGGGTACTGAAGGGGGCTTTTTCTGGCAAGTGCCCTTCCCTGTCATGCGCTTTTAGGGGACAGAACGAGGCCGCGGGGCTCTGTCTCCCCTAACGCCCTTTCACGACGCAGTGTATTCATCTTTTGTTTCTATTCTATATTTTAAAGGAGTTCCTTCTATGCAACGCTTTTTTAAGGAAAACGGCGCCCTGGTCTGGCGGGGCAATGGCGAGACTCTGGTTCTGGAGCCCTGGGGGCCAGACAGCCTTCGGCTGCGCTCCCGGATGATGGGAGATATTTTGGACGATGATTTTGCCCTGCTGCCCAATCCCCCCGCCCATGGCCCAGTTCAAATTGAGGTGGAGGACCAGCGGGCCAGCATCACCAACGGCAAAATTCGCGCCGAGCTGGACTATGACCCCTGGTTCCGAAACTGCCGGGTTCACTACTATAATCAAGAGGGCAAACTTCTGCTGGAAGAGGCCTTTAACTATGGTGGCCTGAAGAAGTACGCCCGGGAGTTTACCCCCCTGCCTGGGGGCGACTACCGGCTGACCCTGAACTTCGAGGCCCCGGAGGACGAGAAGCTCTTCGGCATGGGCCAGTATCAGCAGGAATATTTGGATCTGAAGTACAGCGTGGTGGAGATGTCCCAGCGGAACACCCAGGTGAGCGTGCCCTTTCTGCTCTCCAGCCGGGGCTACGGCTTTTTGTGGCACAACCCCGCTGTGGGTAAGGCCACCTTTGCCAAAAACTTTACCCAGTGGCAGGCCGACGCCAGCCGTCAGGCGGACTACTGGATTACCGCTGGGGACAGCCCCGCCGAAATCATTACCCGGTACGCCTCGGTAACGGGTACCGCCCCCATGATGCCCGAATACGGCCTGGGCTTTTGGCAGTGCCGCCTGCGGTACTGGAACCAGGAACAGCTGCTGGAGGTGGCCCGGGAGTACAAACGCCGGGGCCTGCCCCTGGACGTGATTGTGGTGGACTTCTTCCACTGGCCCAAAATGGGGGACTTCCGCTTTGACCCGGAGTTCTTCCCCGACCCCAAAGCCATGGTGGATGAGCTGAAGGAAATGGGCGTGGAGCTGATGGTTTCTGTGTGGCCGCAGATTGCCCTGACCAGCGAGAACTATGAGGAAATGCGCCAGCAGGGCCTGCTGGTGCGTGCCGAACGGGGCAATCAGGTGACCATGCAGTGGCCGGAGGACAGCACCTTTTACGACGCCACCAACCCCCGGGCCCGGGCCTATGTGTGGGAGAAGTGCAAGAAGAACTACTACGACTACGGCATCCGCGTTTTCTGGCTGGACGAGGCGGAGCCCGAGTACGGGGTGTGCGATTTTGACAACTACCGCTATCACCTGGGCAACGCCTCCCGGGTGAGCAATATCTACCCCCAGCTGTATGCCCGGGGCTTTTACGAGGGCATGGAGCAGGCGGGGCAGAAGAACATTGTCAACCTGATTCGCTGCGCCTGGGCGGGCAGCCAGCGGTATGGGGCCCTGGTGTGGTCCGGGGACATTGACAGCACCTGGGTGGACTTCCGGCGGCAGATCTGCGCGGGCCTGAACATCTCCCTGGCGGGCATCCCCTGGTGGACCACGGACATTGGCGGCTTTTCCGGCGGCGACCCTAAAGACCCAGCTTTCCAAGAGCTGCTGGTGCGGTGGTTTCAGTTTGGCGCCTTCTGCCCGGTAATGCGCCTGCACGGCGACCGGGTCCCCTCCAAGATGATCTACAATAAGGCTGGGAACAAGGTGATGCACGCCGGGGCCGACAATGAGATATGGAGCTTTGGTGAAGAAAACTATCAGATTTTACGGAAGTACGTGCTCTTCCGGGAGACCATGCGGCCCTATGTGCGCCAGCTGATGCAGGAGGCCCATGAGACCGGCGCGCCGGTGATGCGGGCCATGTTCTACCAGTTCCCGGAGGACGCTAAGTGCTGGGAGCTGACAGACCAGTACTGCTTTGGCCCGGATGTGCTGGTAGCCCCGGTAACCCAGCCGGGAGCCACAGAGCGAACCGTGTACCTGCCCGCCGGGTGCGGGTGGACCAGCCTGCACGACGGGACCCGCTATGAAGGCGGCCAAACCGTGACCGCCAGCGCCCCCCTGGAGGTGATTCCCGTGTTCCTGCGGGAAGGAACCCACCAGGAGTGGATAAAGGCCCTTGACTCCTTCCCCGTTTTCCATTAATATAAAACCGACATATCTTGACAGGAGGCACTTTCTCATGAACAAAGATTTCTACGCCGGTAACCGCCGGCGTCTATACGAACAGATGAAGCCGGGCTCCCTGCTGGTCCTTTTCTCCGGCATGGAGGTCCGCAAGACCAACGACGAGTTTTACCCCTTCTACACCAACCGCAACTTCCTCTACCTTACCAACCTGGACCAAAAGGAGTCCGCCCTAATTGCCCAAAAGGACAGTGCCGGCCAGGTGACGGAAAAGGTCTATCTGCTGCCCCCGGACCTGATGGCCGAGCGCTGGACTGGGGAACGCATTAAGCCGGACCAGGCGGCGGAGCTCTCTGGCATAGAGAGCATCGGCCTGGTGGGTGAGTTCCAGGCCGAGCTGCACCGGCTGGCTGCCAGCGGGCGCTTTCAGCACTTATACCTGGACCTGTACCGGGCCTCTCCCTCTGACCGAGATGAGCCCGCCCACCTGCTGCTGGGGCGGGTGCACAGCGACTACCCCTACCTAAAGGTGGAGAACGCCAACGCCCTGATCCGCCGGCTGCGCACTATTAAACAGCCCTGCGAAATCGCGGCCCTGCGAAAGGCGGAAGAGATTACTTCAGCGGGTATCACCGCCATGATGCGGGCCTCGAAGCCCGGCATGTACGAGTACCAGTACAAGGCTGTGTTTGACTATGCCCTGGGCCAATATGGGCCCCAGGGGCCAGGGTTCCCCTCTATTATCTCCGCGGGGAAAAACAATTTCTGCATTCACTACTACGCCTACCAGGGCCAGGCCCTGGACGGGGACATGGTCCTCAATGACGTAGGCGCTTGGTATGACCATATGATCACTGACGTTTCCAGGGGCTGGCCCTGCAACGGCAAGTTTAACGACCGCCAGAGGCAGCTTTATGAGATGGCCCTGGAGACCTCGGACCACATGTTTGGCATCATCAAACCGGGCATGAAAATGGCCGATGTAGACGGTGAATCCCACCGGTATTGCGCCCAGCTGATGAAAGACGCGGGACTTTTGGACAACGTGAAAAATGTCGGCCGGTACATGTGGCACGGCGGGGCCCACCACGTGGGCTTTGACGTCCACGACGTGGTGGAGACCCCAGAGGTGATTGGCCCGGGCATGGTGTTCTGCGTGGACATCGGCATCTATCATGAGGATCTGGGCATTGGCTTTAGGCTGGAGGACAACTGCCTGGTCACCGAGACGGGCTGCGAGAACCTTTCGGCCTGCACGCCCCGGACCATAGAGGCCATTGAGGACACCATGCGCCAGAATTTCGTGGCGTTTTAAGCATGGAGAGCGGGGAATGAATGAGGTACTGATGATCGTGATGGCCGTGGGCGCGGTGCTGGGGGGCGTCGACCGGCTGCGGGGCAACAAATGGGGCTTTGGCGACAAGTTTGAGACCGGCTTTATGCTGCTGGGCTCTATGGCCCTGTCTATGGCTGGGATGATCTGCCTGGCCCCGGTGCTGGCCAACTGGCTGGGCCGGGTCATTGTGCCCTTGTACCAGCTAATGGGCGTGGACCCGGGCATGTTCGGCAGTGTGCTGGCCATTGATATGGGCGGCTACCAGCTCTCCAAAGAGCTGGCCCGAGACCCGCAGATTGGCAGCTATGCGGGGCTGGTGGTTGCGGCCATTTTCGGCTGTACCCTGGTGTTTACCGTGCCGGTGGGCATGGGTCTGATCCAGCGGGAGGACCGGCCTTTTTTTGCCCAGGGTGTTATGCTGGGTCTAGCGGCCATGCCGGTGGGCCTGGCTGTGGGCGGGCTGCTCTGCGGCCTGACTTTGCTGGAATGCCTGTGGCAGAACCTGCCGGTGTTCCTTTTGGCAGTCCTGCTGTTTATTGGCCTGCGGCTGGTTCCGGACAAGATGGTGAAGGGCTTCTGCCTCTTGTCCGAGGGCATTCGCTGGCTGGTGACTATTGGCCTGGTGCTGGCCGCCGTGGAGTCCATGACTGGCTGGAACCCCATTCCGGGCATGACCCCTATTGCCGAGGCCATGGGCACCGTTGCCTCCATCGGCGTGGTGCTGTTGGGCAGCCTGCCTATGGCGGAGTTAATTCGCCGCCTGCTGGTGCGGCCCTTTGCCTGGCTGGGGGACAGGCTGGGCATGAAGCCCCAAAGCCTGACGGGCATGCTGGTGGGCCTGGTCAGCGCCCTGCCCACGCTCTCGATGTACAAAGATATGGACAGCCGGGGCAAGGTGGCGGCAGGGGCCTTTTTGGTCAGCGGTACCAGTCTTTTGGCCGCGCACATGGCATTTGTGGTTAGCACCGAGCCCCCCATGCTTTTAGCCGTGCTGGCCGCCAAGCTGGCCGGGGCCCTGGCCGCCGTTGCGCTGGCCCTGACCTCTCGAAAAAAGGAGGCGGGGGCGTGAAGCCGCTCTCTCAAACATAGCAAAAACGCCGGGCCTCTAAAGCGGGAGTTCCGGCGTTTTTTATTATACCTTTGATAAACTTAAGCAAAGATCAGTTTCCAAGCAGGAACCATGTTCCCATGGGCCCTAGAGCCTGTTTTAAAACCCCGAAATACTGTCTGTTTTGAGCAGAAAAGGAGGTTTCGGTGTCAAAAATCCAGCATTTCTCCGGTTTTCAAACAGACTCTAGAGTGCTGCCCTAAAAACCACAACGGGCCGAGACTTGGTTTTGCCAAATCCCGGCCCTTTGACCCCTGTCTTTTCCCTGTCCTTTTGTTCAGTGGTAATATAGTTAACGCAGTTCAAAATAGGTGATAGCTCTAGAGGTGATAGCTCTAGAGCTAACAGCTCTTTTGAACCTGGCGGCACAGGTGTGCCCGCGCCATTCTGCTTAAAAATCGGTACGAACTGATTTTTAAGCGCGTTTACTATATCAGTAGTTTTCGGGCTTTACCTGGAAATAGCTCTGGGGATGGGCGCAGACCGGGCAGATCTCCGGGGCCTTCTTGCCCACGCAGATGTGGCCGCAGTTCCTGCACTGCCAGATGGCGTCCCCGTCCTTAGAGAACACAGCCCCTTCCTCCAGGTTTTTCAGCAGCTTACGGTAGCGTTCCTCGTGCTCCTTTTCAATCTTCGCTACGCCCTCGAACAGGTTGGCAATCTGGTCAAAGCCCTCTTCCCGGGCGGTTTTGGCAAAGCCCGCGTACATGTCGGTCCACTCGTAATTTTCTCCTTCGGCCGCGGCCTTCAGGTTCTCCTTGGTCTCGCCAATACCGCCGTTAAGCAGCTTAAACCACATTTTGGCGTGTTCCTTCTCGTTGGCGGCGGTCTCCTCGAAAATGGCGGCGATCTGCTCGTAGCCGTCCTTACGGGCCTTGCTGGCAAAGTAGGTGTACTTATTTCGGGCCTGGCTCTCACCGGCAAAGGCAGTAAGCAGGTTGGCCTCGGTTTTGCTTCCTTTTAGTTCAGGCATGGGATGTTCCTCCTTGTAAAAAATTTAGCCGTATTAAGATTGTAATAGCTGTGCTTGCGGTCTTGATATATTGTTCTTGTAGATATTATGGCATAAAATGGCAAAAATGTCAATAATTCTTATTTTTTAAAAAAGTAGGAAGCGGTCATATTAGGAAACTGGCAAAACCACTTAGAAGGTTTTTTGTAACCTGCCTCACACAGTTTTCTCCGTCCAAAAAGATCAAGTGTGCCAAACATCTGCCGAAAAGCTGGTTGACCAGCGCTTTTGACTAGCTTTTTATTTTGAATTTGTAAAATTATCGTGAAGCCTGGGAACAGGCTGTTGAAAATTCCTGTCAGGGAGGGTATACTATGAGTAATAGAATACGTTGAAGGTGTTGATTTTTGTGTTTTTCCAAAGGTTCCAGCGCTTTTTGTACGGCCGCTATGGTACAGACCAGATGAGTATGGTTCTGCTGGTGCTAGGTTTAGTATTGTCCCTAGTGGGCGGAATATTCTTTTGGCCGCTCACCCTTTTGGCAGACGCTGTATTTATCTATGTGCTGTTCCGCACCTTTTCCCGGAACATTGCCGCTCGCCAGCGGGAGCTGGCAGCTTTTATGAAGCGGTGGGAGCCGATTTCCCAGTGGTTCCGGGTGCAAAGGGAACGGTTCCGCCAGCGCAAAACCTATAAGTATTTCAAATGCCCAAACTGCCGCCAGCAGCTGCGGGCGCCCCGCGGCAGGGGGAAAATTGAGGTAACCTGCCAGCGGTGCCGAAGCGTTTTTCAGACCAAGACTTAGTCTTTGTCCTCAAACGCTGCGTTTTTCAGACCAAGACTTAGTCTTTGTCCTCAAGTGCTGCGTTTTTCAGACCAAGCTTAGTCTTTGTCCTCAAGTACTGCATTTTTCAGACCAAGTCCTTTGCGGCTCTCTTGTCCCCACCCAGCCAGCCGCTTTGTGACAGGGGCTGGCTGGGGAGAATGGGAAAAAACCGGAGTCGAAGTTTGTGGGGGGAAAGCCCCAATGACCTTTAATGAGGAGAGTAAGATGAGAGAAAAGTTTTCTAAAAGTATGCTGGGCACTGGCTGCCTACTGATTGCCTTTGCGGGGGCAGTCACCTTGGCAGTGCTACGGTTCGACCAGGTGTGGGCCGCCCTGACTACCTTGGGCAACACGGTGGCTCCCCTGATAGGGGGCCTGGTGCTTGCCTATATTTTGAATGTGTTCGTCCACTTTTTTGAGGATATTGCTTTTAAGCCCTTTGCCAGAATAAAATCCCCTATGTGGAAAAAGGCCCGCCGCCCCCTGGCCATTACCCTGGCCTACCTGGTGGTGCTTCTGGTGGCTGTGTTTATCTGCTGCTTTATTATCCCCAGCCTGGTGGAGTCCGTCAGCGGCCTGGCGGCCACCATACAAAGAACCGCGCCGGTGTATGTCAACCAGTTTATGGCATGGGCCAACCAGGTTGCTCTGGAATATGACCTGACCTTTGTCCAGGACTTTTTACGGGGCTTTAACTGGAGTTCCATGCTTACGGACGTGACAAAGGTCACCACCGAGTTTTTGGCCTCCCTGTTCAATGTTACCGTGAACCTGGCCTCCGGCGTTTTTTCCGTGATTATGGGCTTCATCTTCTCGGTATACATGCTTTTTGGAAAAGAAAAGCTGCTGCGCGGCACCAGGGACGCTCTGCGGGCATTTTTGCCCCACCGGGCCGCCGCAGTGGCCGCCCACGTGGGCCGGCTGAGCAACCGGGTGTTTTTCTCCTTTATCAAAGGGCAGCTCACCGAATGTGTGATTTTGGGGGTGCTGTGCTACCTGGGCATGAGCCTTTTGGGCCTGGACTATGCCCTGCTCATCTCCTCTGTGGTGGCCCTGGGGGCCTTAATTCCCATTCTGGGGGCCTATGTCGGCGCAGGGGTGGGGGCCTTTATCCTACTGCTTGTACACCCCATTGACTCTCTGATCTTTGTGATCTTCCTGGTAATCTTACAGCAGGTGGAGGGCAACCTGATCTATCCCCGGGTGGTGGGCTCCTCGATTGGCCTGCCGCCTCTGTGGACCATGTTCGCGGTGCTGTTCTGGGGAGGCATCCTGGGCATTGTGGGCATCTGGATTGGTACCCCAGTAACAGCGGTAGCCTACCGCTTGCTGCGCACAGCAGTCTATAGCCGGCTGCATAAGCGGGACTCGCTGCCAGAAACGCTAGAAATAGCGGCAGAGAAAGCCGCTACAAAAGAAGCGGGGGAATAACGCGCACAGGCAACGCGCCGCGCTGCCCGTATGGCACTGGCACCTGTACGCTCCCTGCTAAAAACAGAAGAAGGAGCCTCCTCCCTACATGGAAGAGGCTCCTTTTCGCATACTTCTTTTAAAATACCGGGGATATAGTTAACGCGGTTCAAAAGAGGTATTTTACCTCTGGTATTTCACCTCTTATGAACCGCGCTCGCTTTGGCCAGCTTAAAAATCGATATTCACCGATTTTTAAGTGCGTTTACTATATAGGCCGGCCTTAGTGCTTGTTTGAAAAATCGGTAACGCCGTCTTTATGCCCATAAGAGGCCTCTTTCTGCGGTCCTCGCTAATCGGGAAGAGTTGACAAAGAGTTGTGTGCAACTCTCGGTTTCTTCCTTGAAATGGACCCCTTCTGGCCAAAAATTCGTTATTTCCTCTATTTTCAAACAAGCCCTAGTGATTCATAACCTCCCAGTACATTTTGGTCTTGGTGCTCACCTCACCCTGGGTAATCGTAAAGGCCATCTCTGGCAGAGACAGCTCGCCCAGACCGCTGGGCTCGGGAATTGTGGGGGTGGCGGTTACGGTCATACCCTCTCCGGTAAAGGCGAACAGGAACCGCCGCCCGCTGGCCCGACGGGTGTTGCGGATCTGCACCTCCAGCACATCCCGGCTACGCCAAGATCCGTTAAGGCCATAGGGCGTTCCATCCACCTCGGTCACAGCAAAATGGCCGTTCATGCCCAGGTCCAGGGTGGCTGTACCAGTATCTTGGGTCACAATCAGCTGGGCCTTGCCGTCCTCAAACCGGAAGCCAAGAGATTCCAGCTGGCCGCCAGCAGGGGCAAAGCTCCCTACCCCGCCCACCAGGTCCGCAAACCCCGGCAAGGGGCTGTTGGGTATGTAGACCGCACCGTTTAGCGAGCCCTCGGCCCCGGGGTTGCGCATGCCGAACAGCGGGTTCAGTTCCAGGCGCTCCAGGCGCTTTTGCAGCACATGCTGGGCATGAGGGTCCTCAGGCAGGGGGCCCTCAGCCATTTTGGGCAGCAGCTGGTGGTAGACAGCGTCCAGGGCAGGCTGAAGGGTCTGAGAGGCTGAATGGATCACCAGCACGGCGTCCTGCTGGGTCATCACTACGCCGAACTGGCCATAGGCCCCGTCCCCCCGGAACACCCCGGGCTGGCTGCACCGCCAGAACTGGAAGCCGTAGCCAGACTGCCAGTCTGGGTCGCCACCCCAGCCAGCCCCGGCGTTCTCGATCTGCTTGGAGGTGGCCAGGTCAAACCACTCTGGGTTCAGCAGCTGCTTGCCCTGCCAGCTTCCCTTGTTGGCCACAAACTGCACAAACCGTGCCATGTCCTCAATGGAGATGGACATGCCCGCGCCGCCCATCTGGATGCCGTCGGCCATGGGCTGGCAGAAGATGTCCGCCATGCCAAGAGGCTGGAACAGCCGGGGCCCAAGGAACTGGGTCAGGGACAGGCCGGTCTTTTTGGTGATTATGGCGCTAAGCAGGTTGGTGCCAGCGGTGTTATACATAAAATGGGTGCCTGGCTCGTACACAAAGGGATGATGCATAAAGTCACGGACCCAGTCCACACTGCCGCCTCCGGCCCAGTCGATCTCATCCTGGTGGCCACAGCCCATCATCAGCACGTGGCGCACCTGGCATTTTTGCAGATTCTCGCTGGGGTTCTCGGGGACATGCTCGGGAAACAGGTCCACCAGCCGGTCGTCCAGGCTGAGGATGCCCTCCTGCACCGCAAATCCTATGGCGGTGGAGGTCAGGCTTTTACTAAAGGAGAACATGATGTGGGGCACCCCGGGCTGGTATGGGGCCCAGGTTCCCTTGGCGCAGAGCTTGCCGTGGCGCAGCAGCATAAAGGCGTGCATCTCGATACCGGCGCTATAGAGCTCGTCCAGCATTGCGCCGATGGCGGCGGAAGGGATCCCTACGCTTTCGGGGGTGACGGTTTGAAAATCCATGGTGATTACCTCGCTTAATATAAAAAATTTAGGGATAGCAAAAAAGAGGAAGCCTTGCACAGCCAAGGAACGCGAACCTATCGAGGCCAGCAAACGCCAGAGAGAGGGGGAGGCTAGGGGCCGCTAGGTTCCTTGACCCCCATTCTTACTGGCGTTTCTTGGGAGGCAGAGCGTGGCGTAAACATAGGTGTCCTTCCAAACAGGGCGTCCATCCGTATCCCGCCAAAAGAAAACGTTCTGCCGCAGATGGCCTTCCCGCTGAAACCCCAGAGCCTCTAACAGCCGCCAGGAGTTCTCGTTTTGAGGGTCGCATTCGGCAAAAATCCGGTGGGCCCCGTCCGCAAAGGCCTGGCGCAGTACGGCCCGGCAGCTTTCAGACGCCAACCCCTTGCCCCAGTATCTCCGGTTAAACACAAAACCCAGCTCTAAAGACTGGAACTCCCTCTGGCCCAGATATACGTTACCAATGACCCTGCCGGTCTCCTTTAACTCTACCGCAATCATCTCATCCCAGCGGATGCGCCTGTCCAGCTCGGTTCTGGCCTCCTCCAGGCTCATAGCCCGGTAGGGCTCGAACCGTACCACCTCTGGGTCTGAAAGGTACTGGAAAAGGTCCTCCAGGTCCCTTTCCTGAAAAGGACGTAAGCGCAGGTGCTTTGTCTCTATAGTCACTGTTTTTTGTCCACCTCCGTCAATTTTTCCTGTTCTTAGTTTACCATGGTTTAATTCAACTTGCAATGTGCCATACTGGTAAAAGTGGAAAATTTTTTCGAAAGGCGGTTACTCTCATGGTAAAAATTCAAAAGGTGTTTGGCTGCGAAATTCTGGACTCCCGGGGAAACCCCACGGTCAGTGCCACAGTGCAGCTCACCGACGGCACGGTGGGCACGGCGGCGGCCCCTTCCGGCGCCTCTACCGGAAAGTTCGAGGCTGTGGAACTGCGGGACGGCGACGACCGCCGCTACGGCGGCAAGGGCGTGCTAAAGGCAGTACGCAACGTGAACGAGATCATCTCTCCCGCGCTGGAGAAAATCCACTGCCTCACCGTGCGGGAGGTGGACCATGTGCTGAAAAAGCTGGACGGCACCCCCAACAAGGCCCACCTGGGGGCCAATGCCACCCTGGCGGTGTCTCTGGCCTGCGCCCGGGCCATTGCCGCCCACTACCGGATGCCCCTCTACCGCTTTCTGGGGGGCGCGGCGGCCTATAAGCTGCCGGTTCCCATGATGAACATTCTCAACGGCGGGGCCCATGCCAGCAACAATATCGACATTCAGGAGTTTATGATTGTGCCCTCTGGCGCGGAGACCTTTAAGGAGGGGCTGCGCTGGTGCAGCGAAATTTACCACGCCCTGGGGGCCCAGCTGAAAGCCAAAGGTCTTTCCACCGGCGTGGGGGACGAGGGCGGCTTTGCCCCGGACCTCTCCAGCGACGAAGAGGCCATAGAGGAAATCTTAGCGGCCATTGAAAAGGCGGGCTACAGCGGCCGGGTGCAGCTGGCCCTGGACGCCGCAGGCAGCGAATGGGCGGTAGAAGGGGGCTATCACCTGCCCAAGCGGAATAAGAACCTGGACCCCGACGACCTAATCGAGTACTGGGAGGGCCTCATTGGCCGGTACCCCATCATCTCCATTGAGGACCCCCTAGGGGAAGAGGACTTTAAAAATTGGGCCCAGCTAACCGCCCGTATTGGCCACCGGGTACAACTGGTGGGGGACGACTTGTTCGTTACCAACATGGAGCGATTACAGCAGGGCATTGACCAAGGAGCAGGCAACGCTATTTTGATTAAACCCAACCAAATTGGCACCTTGACCGAGACATTCCAGGCCATTGACCTGGCCCGGCGCAGCGGGTATAATACCATTATCTCCCACCGGTCAGGGGAGACGGAGGATACCTTTATCGCGGACCTGGCCGTAGCGGTAAACGCGGGACAGATCAAGACAGGGGCTCCTTGCCGCACCGAGCGGGTGGCCAAGTATAACCGGCTGCTGCGCATTGAGGAAGCGTAAGCGGACAGCGATGCCGCCTGGTCCAAAAGAGAAAGAACGCCGCTTTTGAACTGTGTTGACTATAACTATGCAAGAAGGCCGGAACCCAGCCAGGGCTCCGGCCTTTCTCTTATTTATGCCGCTTTCGTACCAAAGCTAAAATCCCCGCCGCCAGTACCGTGGTTCCCACATAGATCCCAATCCCCACCAAAACCCACATCTGCCTCTATCCCCCCACAGTGGTCCAATCTCCGTCCTCCGTCTGGGTCTGGGCAACAATAAACAGCTGCTGTTCGCCCATCAGCTGTAGCAGCTCTACTGCCTCTGGGTCCAGCTTCTTGTTAACCCGCACGGCCGTATACGCGGCCGGCGTCTGCTGTCCAGGCAGAAGCAGCCCGCCGGTCTCTTGGTTCTGGTAGTATAGATATTCGCCCTGGGCTTGCCAGTATTCCCCGGCCGGGGTGTTTTCGCATCCTGCCGGACGGAACCCGGCGTTGGTCAGGTCGCCTGCCTCCAGCACCGCCTGTCCGTCCAGCTGGGGCGGACACAGCTTTACCCGCAGCCGGCAGGGAACGTTCCCCTGGTTGCGAAAGGACACCCCGCCAGGGGCAGACTCTCCCGGTTCCAGCACAGGGCCAGGGCCGCTGCCGCCCAGGGGGATAACCTCCACCTTGGTCTCCGGCTGGTGGGGGGCCAGCCGGTAACACAGGCCCCACAGCACGGCTACCAGTACCAGCAGCGAGGCCGCGGCCATCTGCCGCCGCCTCATGGGGCCGCACCCAGCTGGTAGCTCTCCCAAACCGCGCCG
>JAAWSH010000002.1 GCA_022801475.1 Acutalibacter sp.
AGAGAAGGAGGAGCAGTCATGCTCAAAAACATGAAAGTCAAGATGAGCCTTATCATGGGCTTCTCGGTCACCATTCTGGTCAGTATAGTGATTGTCATTACTTCGCTGATCATCATGAACATGCAGTCCAGCGGCTACCAAAAGATTATTGACACCAATATCAAAGCCAGTACGCTGGTAAGAACCTGCCGGCTGGAGGTTAACGTGGTAGCCCGTCACCTGCGAGACGCCACTTTGGCCAACGAGCCCGACGATATTAGCAGTTCTGAAGCCCAGGTGAACGAGCATTTGAAGCTTTTGGAGGGTTACATTACCGAGCTGCGTGATATTCACGCCTTGAAAGACGAGACCAGCCTGAATAACTACATATCCGCTGTGCAGGTGTGGGGTGGTGAGGTCCCCGATATTCTGGCCGAGGCCGCGGTAAATAATGACGAAAAAGCTATTTCTATGCTGCAAAATGATTGTAGTCCGGCCCTGGCCAAGGTGGATGAGTCCGCAAGCCAGTTGCAGGCGGAAATTACCGCTGACCAGGATAATGTGGTAAAGCAGCAGGAAAATTTGGTGACGATTTCTATTATTTCTATCATCGCCGCGCTGGTTTTGGCCACGATTCTGGTCATGTGGCTGGAGCTGCGCATTATCCGTAACATTACTGGTCCGGTCACCGAGGTCCGCACCGCGCTGATTGGTTACAGCGAGGGCAACCTGGATATTCCCGTAAACTTTGAGAGCAAGAACGAGCTGGGCGATATGTGCGCCGCATTGCGTACCAGCCAGCGGGTACTTAGCAATGTGATTAATGATACCAACCGGCTGCTCCAGGCCATGGCGGATGGCAACTTCGACGTGCGCACCAATGCGGAAGAGGACTATGTGGGCATCCTTAGCGGTCTGCTTTCGGCCATTCGGGGCATTAACCTGAATCTAAGCACCACTCTTTCTCAAATTCAGTCTTCTTCCGACCAGGTTTCTTCTGGCGCGGACCAGGTTTCCAACAGCGCGCAGACCCTGGCCCAGGGCGCAACCCAGCAGGCCAGCGCTGTGGAGGAGCTTTCCGCCACCATTACCGAGATTGCCCAGGGCGCCGAAGAGGGCGTCAGCCTGGCCCGGGATTCCAGCCAGCTTTCCAATGACGCCAGCGCCCAGATTACTGTGTGCAGCGACTTGATGCAGAGCACGGTCAGCGCCATGAACGACATTAAGGCCGCCGCCGAAGAGGTGGGCACCATTATTGATACGATTTCTAACATCGCGTTCCAGACCAACATCCTGGCCCTAAACGCGGCTGTAGAGGCAGCCCGGGCCGGCGTGGCTGGCAAGGGTTTCGCGGTGGTTGCCGATGAGGTGCGTGTGTTGGCCTCCAAGTCTGATGAGGCCTCTCGTGCCACGAAAGAGCGCATTGAGCATGCCATTAACGCGGTGCAGAAGGGCAGCGCCTATGTGGCCGATGTTTCCGAGGCTTTGGATAAGACGGTGGGCATGGTGAACGGCGCTGTTGCCAAGATGGGCGACGTGGCCGACGCCAGCGAACACCAGGCAGAGTCTATTGAGCAGATCCGCGAGGGCATTAGCCAGATTTCCGCAGTGGTGCAGAGCAACTCCGCTACCAGTGAAGAGAGCGCCGCTGCCAGCGAACAGCTGTCCTCTCAAGCTCAGCTGATGGATCAGTTGATGAGCAAGTTCCGTCTGCGGGAGTACAGCGAGGGTAATGCCCCCGCTCCTGTACACACTAGCTCCGTGGGCTCCAGCGATAACTTTGGCGGCAGCGCGGGCTACGACAAGTATTGATTGCCTGGCCGCCAAGGAAGATTAGAGAAAAATAGTTAAGCATATGCCGGGCGGTCTGATATTGTAGGCCGTCCGGTTTTGCGATACAATGAAAGATGGCGGCGGTTACAGGGAAGACTGGTTTAAGAGAGTGTAAGTGCTGTAAAGCTGGATGCTTGCTCTGGAAGGGAAAATTTGATTTGGTGAGAGGTGATTGCTTTGCCGGAGGTCTTAAAAGAGCAGGAGGCGGGTACCGTATTCGCCCTGGATATAGGAACGCGGAGCATTATCGGAATGCTGGGCCATGGAGAAAACGGCCGTTTCTGCGTAACAGCCATTGAGAAAGAGGAGCATGGCCGCAGAGCGATGCTGGATGGACAGATTGTGGAAATTGAGCAGGTGTCCGCAGTGGCCAGAGAAGTGGTGCGCCGGCTGGAAGAGAAAACCGGCGTCCGGCTGCGTCGGGTATGTGTGGCAGCGGCAGGCCGCGCGCTGAAGTCCAAGTCGGCGGGTTTTCAGCTAAGTTTTGACGAGCTGCGCCGGGCTGACGAGGATGTGATTGGCCAATTAGAGGCCGGAGCCGTCTCGGAAGCGGAAAAATTGGTGGCGGCAGAAAGCGCCGGGCAAGGCCGGTTTTACATGGTGGGCTATACGGCCCGCCAGTATGTGGTAGACGGGTACCCCATGGCGAATTTATTGGACCACCGGGGGCAGGTCTTTCAGGCAGATGTGGTGGCTACCTTTTTGCCCAGCGGCGTGGTGGAGAGCCTTTACGCCGTGATGAGCAGGCTGGGCCTGGAGGTCTCCAGCCTGACGCTGGAACCAATCGCGGCCCTAAACGCGGCAATCCCTGGGGACATCCGCCTGCTGAATCTGGTGCTGGTGGATATTGGCGCGGGCACCTCGGACATTGCTGTGTGCAGGGAAGGCAGTGTGGTGGGGTATACCATGGCTACCGTGGCGGGGGATGAAGTTACCGAGCTGCTGATGCGCAGCTTGCTAGTGGATTTTAAAACCGCAGAACGGCTGAAGATGGGGCTGGGTTCGGTGGAGCCCCTGCAATATCCCGACATCCTGGGCGTTAAGCATGAGATTACAAGTGATAATTTGGCGGAGCTTTTGCAGCCCGCTGCCCAGCGCTTGGCCAAGGAGATTGCCGCTAGTGTGCTGGAACTAAACGGCGGGGTCCCCTCCGCAGTGTTTTTGGCGGGAGGCGGCAGCAAGCTGCTGGGCCTGCCCCAGATGGTGGCCGCCGAGCTAGAGATGAGCGAGGCTAGGGTTGCTTTGGCGGGCAACCATTTTGGAGACAGCGCTTTTTCGGAAGAATATGACCTGAACGATCCAGAGTACGCCACCCCCCTGGGCATTGGAACCTCGGCGGCGCTGGGAATGATCAACGACAGCTATATGATTACCCTTAACGGCCTGCCTGCCAAGCTGTTCCGCAACGGAACCCTAAATCTGCGGGACGTGCTGCTGATGAATGGCTTTCACTATGCGGACATGATGGGCAGGACCGGGGCTAATCTGTCCTTTACCTTAAATGGCCGGCGGGAATTCTTCCGGGGTATGCCGGGGGTGGAGTCCCGCATGATGATTAATGGGGAGGAGGCCCAGCTTTCTACCGTGGTCCAGGCAGGGGACCGCATCGACTTTACGCCAGCGCGGCCCGGCGTCTCTGCCAGCCAGACCCTTGCCCAGCTGCTGGGTGAGGACTTCTCCGGCCTGGCAACTGTCAACGGGGAGGCAATGGAGCTTAGCTATTCCATTCGCCAGGGCGACGCGGTAGAGACTGCCGGCGGGGAGATTCCCCACCGAGACAGCCCCAGTGTCTCCCGGCCGCAGCCCGCCATAAAGGCGCAGGCTCCTGCGGAGGGTACAACCGAAAGGCGCGGACCCAGGCCCTTGCCAGAGGGAAAGGGACGGCCTGTGCCAGCCATAGAGCCTGTAAAGGAAGCATCAGCCGCGTCCAAGGAGGCGGTTCCTGTAAAGGAAAAGGACGTTACAGAAAAGACGCTCCCGCCGCCTGTCAAGGCTGTAGAAGAGACTGCCGGGAGTCCGGCCCGGCCCCAAGCATCTCCAGGCAAAGAGGAGGAGGCCCTGTTGGCGGAAGAAAAGACGCCCCGGGAAAAGCCCGTCCCCCTGGTAGAGGCCGCCCCTGAAAAGCCGGTGGAAAGCGCCCCTCTGGCAGAAAAGCCGGCGGCGCCTTTTCAAGAGAAGAAAGCCATAAGCCCGAATCCCCTGGCCCCAGCCCGTCCCGTGGAAGAGCCCGCGGGACAGCTCTCCTTTGACCGGGGGCTGCTGGTGGTGCTGAATGGCAAACCCCTGCACCTGCCCCCCAAAACCCAGGGCGGCGACTATTTTTTGATGGATGTGCTGGAATATTCCGGCCTGGACTTTAGCCATCTGGAGCGCCCGGTGGATTTAAAAGTGAATGGGGTGGAGGGGCAGTTTAGCCAGATGCTGCACAGAAACGACCAAATCACCATAAAATATAGAGATTAGAAAGACGTGGTATAAAATGAAGCACAAAGGTTTTTTACCGGTTTTGGCGGCGGCGGTCCTTACCCTGGCGCTGACCGCCTGCGGAGGCGGCGGAAATTCCTCCAGCTCGGGGCTGACCCAGGCAGAGGGCTCTGGGGCGGCCAATGAGTCCTCCGGGGCGGCGGAGAGTTCCAGCAGCGGTTTGGCGGCTTCTTCGGCTGGGGCCAGTTCGGAGGAGCAGCGGCACATGATGACAGTGGATGAAACGTTGGAGTACTTTGCCACCCTGGACCCTGCCGCCCTGGGGCTGGAGAAAGCCAGTATGGGGGAGTACCAGACCTATCCCAACGAAAAGGCGGTGCCTGTGGATGGCCTGCCCTGCATGAAGGTGGTGGTCTATTCTGATACAGAGGCGGGCAACAACGTGCCAGAGGCCACTTTTCTGGTGGCCCGGGACGGCACGGCAATTTACCGGCTAGAAGGGGACACAGCGGAAAAAATCGAGTTTTAGCAGGGCGCGCTTCTCTGGATATATTTTTCTTCTTGCTCCAATATATATAGGACTAGGCTGGCAGTGGGAACAAATCCCAGGGAGAAAATTGGGGGAAGGTATTGCAGAATTTGCGGAAACATGATATACTTGGATATATCTGAAAATGGGGCATTTATCTGAACTCTGCCCTGAAACTGTAAAAGCCTGGCAGGAAAACGCGTTTTTCCCGCCAATACTGGCTTTCCAGCCCTGCTATTCGCCGCCTGCGGGGGAAAACGCGTCTATGTTTTTCCCTAAAACGGCGGCCGCCCTGAACAGGGGAAAGCCTGAAGAGCAAAGATAGAATGTTCGCGGATTATAAAGCGCTGGGTGAGATAAGAAATTTCCTGTGCTATGGAAAGGGGACAGATCAATGAATGGACTGACCAACAACAGTATGCGGATGATGGAGCGCTCCATGGAGTTTCTGTGGACCAAGCAGGCCGCACTGCTGGATAATATCGCCAATGTGGAGACCCCCAACTACCGGCCAAAGCTGGTCACGTTTGAGGAGCAGTTCCAGGCCAGCCTGGAGGCCGCGGACCACGGCCGGAATAAAGTGAGTAAGCAGACCATGCGCAAGGCCATTGAGGGCGCCCAGTGGGATGTGGAAGAGCTGGAAGAGGTGACCCGCATGGATGATAATGGGGTCAATATCACAGAGCAGATGACAGAGCTTCTGCGCAACTCTTACCAAATGCAGTATGTGTACCAGAGCATCAGCAGTGACCTTAGCGCCCTGCGCACCGCCATGGGCTAAAACGCGCCACATAACCTGGAAGAAGGCGGGCGCCAAAGGCAAAAGCAAAGGACTTCCTGTCCCCAGGACCCGCCGGGCGCTGTGAAAGAATTCTTTGAAAGAAAGGGAAGGACGAGGACAATGGCATTTTTGGGTACCATCAACATAATTGGCTCTGGACTGACAGCGGAACAGCTTCGGCTGGATGTGATTTCAGAAAATATCACGAATTTAAACACAACCCGTACAGAAAACGGCGAGGGCCCGTACCGCCGGAAGGTTGTGGTGTTCGAGGCCCAGAGCGGTCGGGACAGCTTCCGCATGGCAATGGCCAACGCGATGGGGGCTTCCAACCGGGGCAGCGAGGCCACGGCCGGGGTGCAGGTGACGGAGATCCGCGAGGATGACCTTACCGATTTTCCGCTGACCTATGACCCCACCCACCCCGACGCCAATGAGGAAGGCTATGTACAGATGCCAAACATCACCCTGGTAAAAGAAATTACGGATGCAATGGCAGCCACCCAGGCATATTCCGCCAATGTGACGGCTTTCAACACTTTGAAGAGCGTGATTGCCAAGGGACTAGAGATTGGCACACGTTAAAAGTTCCACAAGATAAATTCTTTAGAAGAATAAAAATTTTCGTGCTTTTATAATTTGCGCCCTTGTCAATACTGTATAAAACATGTATAATATAGAGGGTTTTGGCTTGCTTTTAAGCCGCCTCTAAACGTAGGAAGGAAGGATTCGCTATGATTCAATCAATTGGGCCTATCACCTCGCTGTTTGAGCCAAAAGAGACCGAACAGGCTGGACAGGCCGGCGGCTTTGGAGATATTTTTAAGATGGCCATTGACGCGGTGAAGGAAACCGACGCTGAAAAGACGCAGATGCAGTACTTGATGGCCACCGGACAGCTGGATAACCCCGCAGAGCTTAGCCTGGCCGCCAGCAAGTATGAGCTTTCCGTAAACCTTTTGGTGCAGCTGCGCAACCGCGCCCTGGACGCTTATAACGAGCTGATCCGTATTACCCTGTAAGGACCGGGTGGGTCCCTGGGTGAAGGGGATGCTGGGTTTTGCATGAAAAGAGCGGTTCTGTATTATTGGGGAGCGCTGTTTTCATGCAAAGCGGGTGTTACATGGAACAAAGCCGGTTTAGGAGGTTTAGCCAAGTGGGAGACAAGGCAAAAGATATATGGTTAAAGACAAAAGACACGGTGGGCGGCCTTAGCAAGACCGTTAAAATCGTGTTCATTGCCGTGTTGGTGGCTCTTTTGGTGGGTCTGGCGGTGTGGATGGCGGCAAAGTCCAACACCGAGTACAAGGAGCTGTTTACAGAGCTGACCGCAGACGACATGAGCGCTGTTTCGAAATATTTAAGCGATGCGGGGGTTACTGACGTTAAGTTTCAGGACAACAACACAATTATGGTGCCCGCTGCCCAGGCGGACAGCCTAAAGGCGCAGGTGCTGGCAGCCGGCTACCCGGACTCGGGCAGCAACTATAAGCTGTACCTGGGAAACGTTAGCGCCCTTTCTACCGAGTCGGACCGGTCCCAACTGAATCTTTACCAGCTGGAAAGCAGCCTGTCGGGCCTGATCCGCCGTTTTGAGCAGGTACAGGACGCGGTGGTAAAGCTGGCCCCTGGCGAGGACAGGCGTTATGTATTGAGCCCGGACGATACGGTAACCGCCTCGGCCACGGTGCAGGTGACCACCAAGAACAATGAGATGCTGGATGAGTCCACGGTAAAATCCATCCGCAACGCGGTGGCCCACGCCATGGCGGGGTTGTCTGTGGATGAGGTGGCGGTTTCGGACACCAATGGCAATACATATGAGAACAACGGAAACAGCTTTAACAGTACCACGACCTCCAAGCTGAAGATGGAGATGGAGGATTACTGGAACAAAAAGGTGCAAAAGCAGGTGATGGAGGTGCTGGAGCCCATTTTTGGCTCTGGAAACGTCCATGTGGCGGTGAACAGCACCTTTGACGTGAGCAACTCGGTATCGGAGTCCACCATTTATTCTAAGCCTGACGGCGTCGGCTCTAATGAGAAGGGCGAGGGCCTGGTTAACCATAAAGAGGGAAGCCTGGACGTGACCCCCGGCGAGGACGGCGTAGGCGGCGTAGTGGGCACCAACGAGAATGCGGATATCCCGAATTATGTAGAAAACGGGACCGTTAACGGAGACGAAGATCGTATAAGCGGCACCTATTCAAAAGATTTTGACAATAATGTGACCAAAACCCAGCAGGAGAGCAGCGGCCCCACCCTGACGGACCTGACGGTTTCGGTGACCTTAAACAGCAGCGTGCCCAACACCACCAACCCCGACGACCTGGTGGCCCACGTGGCCCGGGCGGCGGGCATAGACGCGGCGATGCAGGACGAGAAGGTCTCTATTGTAACCCATGCCTTCTATGATCCCAACGAGAACATCCCGGCAGATGTCACACCCATTCCCAATCCCTTCGCCGACCTGCCCCTGTGGGTATATCTGGCGCTTTTGGCGGGCCTGTTTCTGTTTATGGTGCTGTTTACTGTGTTTGTACTGCTGGGCCGCCGGCGGAACCGCCGGCGCTACCAGCCCCTGGATCCCGCCGCGGTGGAGGGCCCCGAGCTGCCTATGATGGAAGAGCCCGTTCAGATGCCGGAACCCGAGCCCGCTGGGGCGGATATTATGGATGTGCACACCGAGCGCAGCATGGAGCTGCGTAAGAGCGTGCGCGAGCTGGCCGAAAGCAGCCCAGAAATTGCTGCCCAGGCTATTAAGGCTCTGCTGAGGGGAGATGACGAGGACAATGGCTGATAAGCCGAAAAAAGCAAAACGAGGCGAAGTGGCGGTGCTGGAACTTCCGGAACCGGAACCACCCGTAGTGGCGGAAGAGCCCCCCCGACCCTCGCTGATTGACGCCATGAGCGGTGCGCAAAAGGCGGCGGCGGTCATTGTTTCCCTGGGTGTTGATAAGGCCTCGCAGCTTTACCAGTATATGGAGCCGGAGGACGTAGAGGCTATCACCCTGGAGGTAGCTAAGCTGGGCTATCTGGACGCGGATTCCACCGAGGCGGTGCTGAACGAGTACTACCAGATGTGCATGACCAACAAGGCGGTAACCGAGGGCGGCTTGGAATATGCCAAGACCGTGCTGGAAAAGGCCTTTGGCGCGCAGACAGCCTCAAGCCTGCTGGATAAGGTAACCAAATCCCTGAAAAATCGGGAGTTCGCCTTTATGAACAAGGCTGGAGACAAGGACCTGTTTTCAGCCCTGCAAAACGAGCGCCCCCAAACCATTGCCCTGGTGCTCTCTTATGTGGAGCCGGATAAGGCTGCGGCCGTGGTGGCCCAGCTGGACCCAGACACCCAGGTGCGGGTGGTGGAACGCATTGCCAACATGGACAGCGCTTCGCCGGTGGCTGTAAAGATTATTGAGGCGGAAATGTCCAACAAGTTCGCCAATATTTTCAGCAGCAGCAACGTACAGGTGGGCGGCATAGACTTCGTGGCCGACGTGATGAACAACGTGGACCGGGTCAGCGAAAAGACCATCTTCGACGGCCTTACCATGTACGACGCGGTGCTGGCCGAGGAGATCCGCAAGCGTATGTTCGTGTTCGAGGACATTGTCACCATGGACGACCGCTCGGTGCAGCGCTTTGTGCGCGACTGCGACACCCACGACCTGGTGCTGGCCCTCAAATCCGCCAACAGCGAGGTGGCCAACAAACTGTTCAAAAACATGTCTACCCGTTTGGCCGAGTCCATCCGGGACGACCTGGAAATTACCACCAATGTGCGCATGAAGGACGTGGACGACGCCCAGCAGAGAATTGTGGGTGTTATCCGCGACCTGGAAGCCCGAAACGAGATTATTATTCTCAAGGGCGGCAAGGACGATATTATTGCTTAAAAATAAGAGCGGCTGTGGGAGATATGGCGCTGCCGGCCAGGCTTTATGGGCACGCGCGGCCCTTCTCATGGACCGCGGGCCGGGTCTTAGCCCCAGCGGGGCATGTACACGGAATTTGTATTGTAAGAATATAGTATATTATTGGAACAGAAAGGGGAAAGGCCATGGCGGGCATATTCAAACGCTTTGTGAATATCGCGGCGGATAAATATGTGTTTCCCGACGCGGAAGAACTGGCTGTGGCCGAGCCCCAAGACACCCAAGAAGAAGCCCGGGAAGAGCCTTTGGACCAAGAACAGGAGAAGGCCCCTGAAAAAGAACCAGAGCCGGAACCCACTGCCATTGACTTTGCCCAGATACAGGCAGAGGCTATTTTAGCCCAGGCTGAAAAGGACGCGGAGGCAGCCAAAGCCAAGGCCCTGGAGGAGATTCAGGCTGAGCTGGAGGAGCTGCGCCGCCAGGCCAGCATGGATGGATATAACGCTGGCTATGCCCAAGGGATGGCTGACGGAGGCAGGGAAGCCCAAAAGCAGCTGGAAGAAAAAGCCGCGGCCCAGGAGCGGGAAGTGCAGGAATTTTTGAAAGAGGCGGTTCGGGCCAGGGACCAGCTGCTGGAGGACAGCAAGCAGGAACTGAAGGAGCTGGCCTTGGCCATTGCCGAAAAGGTGATACGGGTCAGTCTGAAGAGCAGCGGAGACATCCTTATTCGAATGATTGAGTCCGCCACAGCCAAGCGCCGCCGGTGCGAGTGGGTGCAGATCTATATTGCCGGGTGTGACGCCCGGGCCTCGGCCTCTACCGTGCCAGAGCTGACCCAGGCTCTTTCCCGTCTCTCGGACCGGGTGCGCATTATCCCCATGGCGGACGATGAGTCCGGCACCTGTATCATTGAAATGCCGGACGAGATTTTGGATGTGAGCGTGTCCACCCAGATGGATAACCTGCGGGGGCTGCTTTCTGAAAGCGAACCTGACAGGCCCGGCTGGCCGGGGTAACAGGAGAGGCAAATGTTTCAAGAAACCATCAAACAGGTTCAGCAGGCCGAGACCATTGGCCATACTGGAAAAATTGAGAATATTGTGGGCATGTCTATTGAGGCCAGTGGAGGCAGGGCCGCCGTGGGGGACATCTGCCGCATCTACAGCGGCGAGTCCGGAGGACAGATTCCCGCCGAGGTGGTGGGCTTTAAAAACGACCGGATGCTTCTTATGCCCTATGGTGAGATGACAGGAATTTCCTCGGGCAATTTTGTGCGCAATACGGGCCGCCAGCTACAGCTAAAAGCCGGACCCTTTTTAAAAGGACGCATTATCAACGCCCTGGGCCAGCCCATTGATGACAAAGGCCCCTTTACGGGGGGCGACACCTATTATTTAGGCAGCAACTATATTAACCCCTTAACCCGCCCGCCCATCCGGGAGCGGATGGAGTTTGGGGTAAAAGCCATTGACGGGCTCTTGACCATTGGCAAGGGCCAGCGTATGGGCATCTTCGCGGGTTCCGGCGTGGGAAAGAGCACGCTGATGGGCATGATCGCCAAGAACGTGAAAGCGGACATCAACGTGATTGCCCTGGTGGGCGAACGTGGCCGCGAGGTTCTGGAGTTTGTGGAAAAGGACCTGGGGGAAGAGGGCATGGCCCGGTCCGTGCTGGTAGTGGCCACCTCTGACCAGCCCGCTATGCTGCGAAAAAAGTGCCCCACAGTGGCAACGGGTATTGCGGAGTATTTCCGGGACCAGGGCCTGGACGTGTTACTGATGATGGACTCTTTAACCCGTTTTGCCATGGCCCAGCGAGAGGTGGGCCTGGCCGTGGGGGAGCCCCCGGTGGCCAGAGGCTACACGCCGTCGATTTACGCGGAGCTGCCCAAGCTGCTGGAGCGCAGCGGGAACTTCCGGCGGGGCTCTATTACTGGCATCTATACCGTGCTGGTGGAGGGAGACGATACCAACGAGCCCATTGCCGACACCGTGCGCGGTATTTTGGACGGCCATATTGTGCTAAGCAGAGGCCTGGCCGCTGCCAACCACTACCCCGCCATTGACATTGGGGCAAGTATTTCCCGTTTGATGGTGGAGCTGGTGGACGACCGGCACAGACAATTGGCCTCCCGGCTGCGGGATATTATGAGCGTATACAACCAGAACGCGGACCTGGTGTCCATTGGCGCGTATAAAGCGGGTACCAACCCAAAGTTGGACTTTGCTCTAACAAAAATTGACCGGATTAACGAGTTTTTAATGCAGGGAACCCTGGAAGCTTTTAGCTACGAGCAGTGTTTGGAGCAGATGGAAAAGATTTTGGCCGGAAGGTAAAACCAGCGCCTTGGGTTAAATAAAATATTTTATGATAAGCTGCAAATTTAAAGGAGGGGCTGCCGTTATGAAAAAGTTTAAGTTTCAGCTGGACACCGTGCTGCGCTATAAGCTGCAAGTACTGGATATCCGGCTGGCGGAACACGGCGCCGCTTTGGCGGCGGTGCGCAAACAGGAGAGAATTTTGGAGCAGGCCACCAACCACCGTTTGGCCTGTGAGGAAGAGTACCGCCAGAAAAAGGCGGAGGGGATTACCATTGCGGACTCCATGAAGTATGAGACCGGCATTGAGGTGCTGGAGAAAAATGTGCAGCGGGAGACCGCTAAACTGAAACAGCTGCAAAAGGCAGAGGAGGAAAAACGCGCCGCCCTGGTGGAGGCCAAGCAGGAGACCCAGTCTTTGGAAAAGCTGAAGAGCATAAAGCGGGGAGAATATGACAGCGCCCTGGCAAAGGCAGAGGAAAAAGAGATTGACGACCTGGTAATGGCCAGGCGCTCGGCGGCTAGCCGGGAAATGGAAGAGCAAGTTTTGTTTTGATTACAAGGCCGGAAGAGAGGGAACGCAAAGCGCGGACCGTCTCTTTGGCAGAAGATATAGCATATACATAGAAAGGAGGCGATAACCATGAACATTGACTTAATGGTGCAAAATCTGTTGGCCGACATTGCCAGCGTCCCCCAGACCAACCAGGGCAGCGAAGGCGAGGACTTTGACGCTTTGCTGCGCCAGCAGACCAAGACCAACCAGCCCCAAAAGCCCGCGGAAAAGCCCAAGGATAAGCAGCAGGCGGAAAAGCCCAAAGAGGACAGCACCCAGGAGGAGATCACCCAGGAAGGCTACGAGGTAGCCGCCGGTTTGGTGACCTCTCAGCCCGTGGTGCTGTTTGACGTGGTTGTGCCCGCTGTCCAGGGCGAGGTGGTGCAGGAAGTTCCCTCTGTAGAGGGGGCGCAGGGAATGGAGCAGGTCCCCGTGGACCAGGGCCAGCAGCTTATAGCAGTGGAAGCCGGCGTGAGCGCCGAGGTTCAGGAGGAGCCGGTTCAGGCGGAAAAGCCCGTTGCCGAACCTGTGGCGGAGCTGAATATGGCTCCCGAGACAGAGGAAGCACCGGATGCTCCTGTGGTGAAGGTCGTGCAGCCCCAAAGCCAGGAGGCTGACGCCCAGGAGATGGACCTGAACCAAAAGGCCCCGGCCCAGGCAGGAGAAGCCAAGCCCCAGTTTAAGGGGGAAGAACTGCCCCAGGACCTGGAGGTGCAGACCCAGAACAGCCAGCCCCTGTTCCAGCAGGACAGTCCCACGCCGGTGAAGGTGGCGGAAAACTATGAGCCTGTGGAGCTGGAAGAGAGCACCGCCGGCGAGCAGCTTTCGGCCCGGGTGACCGACGCCCTGGAGCAGGGCCTGCCGAAGGTGGAGCTACAGCTTTCTCCCGCCAGTCTGGGCAACCTGACGGTGGAGATCAGCAAGGACGTAAACGGCCAGCTAAACATTGTGTTCCGACCGGAAACAGCCCGGGCAGCGGCGCTTTTGAGCAACTCCAGCTTCCATTTGGGCCACCAGAACGCGGACGGCAGCTATGACCTGGCCAAGCAGGCGGTGGTGGTCATTGTACACCCAGAGGAACCCAAGGACACCAACCAGTTCTTGAACCCAGATGGCCAGAACCGCCAGCGGCACCAGCAGGAGCAGAAAGAGAAGAAGCGTAAGGGCGCTTCGGAAGAGTTCCTGCACCAGCTGCGGCTGGGCCTGGTGGGCGTGCAGGGCTAAGGTGGAAGAGCGCCCAGGCCTGGGCAAAACCGCCAGAGGCGGCCCTGGGGCCCGGGTCTTCCACAAGAACCCCCAGCCCAAACCTTACAACAAATTATTACGAAAGGCGGGATACAACACATGGCGAACGCTGGTATGCTGGACCTGAACAACGTACTGAAAACCAATTCGACCACAAAAAAGGCGACCCAGAGCACCAACAAAAAGGCCGGCACCGAGCTGGACATGAACGACTTTTTGACCTTGATGGTGGCCATGTTTCAGAACCAAGATATTGACAACGCCGCGTCTACCACGGATATGATGAACCAGATGGTACAGATGTCTGTGGTGCAGGCCATTACCAATATCAGCACCCTGATTGACGATTCCACAGTGCTGACCTACGCGGCCTCGTTGGTGGGCAAGGAAGTAACCATTGGCAAGTACGTGAACAAGGAGCTGACGGAGATCACTGGCGTGGTTACTGGCACCGGCACCCTGAACGGCCAGCAGGTGGTGTTTATCGGGGACGAGAGCTACTACCTGACCGACATTATGGCCGTGGGACGTCTGCCTGAGAAGAAGGACGACGTGGAGCCGGAAGAGCCTGAAGGACCCGAGAAGCCCGACGGCGAGGACACCGAGAAGCCAGTGGAGCCCACAGAGCCCACGGACCCGGCGGAAGGGGAAGAGGTATTTATTCCTGACGATGTCCCTGTAAACTCGGGCGAAAACCAGTCTGCTTGAAAGGCTGGGTGAGGATAGGATGATGGACCGGATACAGGGAGTGGCGGGCATACAGCCCAGCAGGCCCGGGCAGCAGGCCGCAAAAAGCACCAGCGGCGGCTTTGGGCAGATACTCCAGCAGGTCAGCGCCCAGAAGGAGGCGTCCATCAACTTCTCCAAGCATGCGATGAGCCGCGCGGAGGAGCGGGGCATTGAGCTAACCCCGGCGCTTATGGAGCAGCTGGCGGGTTCGGTGGAAAAAGCCCAGGAAAAGGGCGCGAAGAACATTTTGGCTTTTAATGCCACCCAGGCCTTCATTATCAACGTCCCCTACAACCGGGTGATTACCACCATGAACCAGGACGAGATGAAGGAAAATATTTTCACAAATATTGACGGCGCAGTGTTGATTTGACCGGACCCAAGGACTTTTTTATGGCAGAAGCCGCCCGCCTGGGCGGAGGGAGCTGCCTGAAAAGCCAAACGTCCGCGTTACGCGGACCCAAGGGAGGTTAATGGCTGGGGGCCCGAATGGCCCCCGGCTGTGCGCGCCAAATAAAGGAGACGATTTTTTAATATGACAGGAGCAATGTATGCGGCCGTTGCGGGCTTGCGTGCCCACATGAGCGCCCTGAACGTAATTGGCCACAATATTTCCAACGTAAACACCAATGCCTATAAGTCTGCCCGGTACACCTTTTTAGAGTCTCTGTACTCCACGGTGCGGGGCGGCAGTAACGGCTCGGCCCAGGTGGGCGGCAAAAACCCCGCTCAGATGGGTTACGGCTCGTCCATTGGCACCATTGACCTGGACATGAGCACCAAGAACTACACCCCCACCGGCAAGGCCACAGACGTGATGATTGATGGCGACGGCTTTATTATGGTGGGCGACAAGGGCAAGGTCTTTAACAGCGAGGAGGACGTGAAGGGCCTATACCTGACCCGCCACGGCGACCTGGCTTTTGGCCCGGACGGCTACCTGACCGATGGCCAGGGCAATGTTGTGTATGGTTTCCTTTCGGTGGAAAACCCGGTGTACACCAAGGTGATCGAAGATAATACGGACGCAGATGGTAAGGTCAACATTCCCCCCCTGCCCAAAGAGGGCTTGAAAGAAGACGATGCGGGCGAGTACTTTATGGACAATGGCGAACTGGTGCAGATCGTCAAAGAAGGGGATGTTCTGACTAAAAAGGTGATTGACCAGTACACCCCCAGCCCGGTTCTGACCGCGATTCGCGCTCCCAGGGCTGGTACGGGTGCTTTGACAACTCCTACCGACCCGAACGACCCCGATAGTGCTAAACAAGCATTATACTCAAAGGGCGACCCCATTTATCCCCATTACGATGAGGTAACCGGCACCATTGTAGATGCTGCGGAAGACGCGGACGTCTCCGGCCGCATTGACCTGAACAGCGTGAGCATTGATGAGAACACCGGCCGCATTACCTGTACCACAGAGAACGGCAAGGCCGTGGTAATCGGTACCATTGCCATCGCGAAGGTCTCCAACCCCAATGGCGTAACCCACGTCAATGGCCGGTACTACCAGGCTTTGGACGGCGCGGGCGACATGAATGTCTGCTCCATTGGCAACTCTGTTCTGAACAGCGACGACCCGGACAGTCCCTTCTATGCCCCGGACGCCCAGGGCGTAGCAAACCGCTTTAAGGGCGAGGTGGGCATCCGCTCCGCGGGTACTTCCAAGTTCGTCAGCGGTGGCCTGGAAAGTTCTGGTACAGACCTGGCCTCTGAAATCAGTAATATGATCATGGTCCAGCGCGGCTACCAGGCCAACACTCGTATTGTTACCGTAACAGACAGCATGCTGGAAGAGCTGGTGAATATGAAGCGGTAATTTAGGCGGATAACCTAAAAAATCTTGTGACGCGGCTGGGGGGAGGATCTCCAAATAAAAGTCCTTTCCACCCAGGCCGGCAAGGGAAAGCGTCCAGTGAGGGGGACAAGGGCCCCTGCGGAGCCTTAAAGCCCGCCGCGGCCTTGCAAAAAGACATTCCATTATAAAAGAAGTTACGTAACGAGCACACGCTTCGTCTTTTCGGGGGGCTTATAGGGCCCCCCGGGGGCGGGGCTATAACGAAGAAGGAGGGCAAGCTTATGATCATGTTGACCAAGACCAGCGGCGAGCGCTTTCTGGTGAACCATATGCAGGTAGAGTGCATCGAGCTGATACCCGAGACCAAGGTGGTTATGATGAACCGTGACTTTTACCTGGTGCAGGAGAATGTGCAGGAGATCATCCAAAAAATCACCGATTATAACGCCAAGGTGATGGATATTCACCGGGAAATCAGCATAAACGACGAGCCAAAGCCCGCACCGGCTGCACGGCCCACCCAGCGCCCCGGCTACCGCCGGTAGGCAGGGGAATAACAAAATGAAGGTGAAAGTTCTATGAATATTGGTTATATCATTGGTCTTGTGCTGGCGATTGCGGTTATGGTTCTGGGCATGATGGGCTTCCCCACAATCCAGCCGGAGCTCATTGCCAACTTCTTCGACGGCCCCAGCGTCATGATCGTTATTGGATGTACCATTGGCGTGGTAATGGCCAGCTTCCCGCTTAAAGCGGTGCTGTCCCTTCCCAAGCACTTTGGGGTTATGCTGAAAAACCCCAAGCAGAAGCCCGAGACAATTATCAACCAGCTGGTGGACCTGGCCCAGATTGCCCGTAAAGACGGCCTTCTGGCCCTGGAAGAAAAGGCCAACGAGCAGGACGACCCTTTCTTTAAACAGGCCATTATGCTGATTGTGGACGCCAACGACCCGGACCGGGTGCGCATGACCCTGGAAAACGATATTGAGTGTATGTCCGACCGGCATAACGCTGTGGCGGCTTTGTATGACAAGGCCTCTGCCGTGGCTCCGGCTTTTGGTATGGTAGGTACCCTGGTGGGTCTGATTAACATGCTGAAGCGGATGGACCCCACCAGCGGGTCCAGCAACATAGGCCAGGACATGGGCACCGCCCTGATCACCACCCTGTACGGTTGTGTTTTGGCCCATATGATCTTTGGTCCCGTTGCCAACAACCTGCGCATTCGGGACGCGGACGAGGTGCTGAACAAAATGATCATCGTAGAGGGAATTACATGCATCCAGGCCGGCGAAAACCCCAAGCTGCTGCGGGAAAAGCTTTTGACCTTTGTGGCCCAGAAGCAGCGGGAAAAAATGGGCGACGCCCCCAGTGGTTCCGGCGGTGGAGAGGGCGCGTAAGAGGCTTTGGGGAGAGTTTCCTGCAAAGCTTTGTGCAAAGGCCTCTTGACGGAAGGGGTATAAGTTTGGTATAATATTTTCGTTTGAAAAGAAGCGGGTAGGTCCTGTGGGGGCATTCCCCCCGGCCCACTGCGGTACCGCTTCGCTGTGTATGGCGGTGCGGCCATATTCAGCGAAGCGGTATTCGGCGGCATACAGGCAGCCCAGCCGGTAAAATGCACCGACAGTCGGAGAGAAACCGGCAATCGGTATGTAAATAAAGAATGGAGGTGTCTGGCTGATATGAAAAAGAAAAGTAGCGGCGGAGAAGGCGGCTCAAACTGGATGGACACCTACGGAGACATGGTTACATTGCTGCTGTGCTTTTTTGTGCTGTTGTACTCTATGTCTACCATTGATGAGAACAAATGGAAGCAGGTGGCGATGAGTTTTAACCCCAACGCCATACGGGACCAGACCAACATAGGCGGTACGGCCAGCGGTATTTTCCAAGATCCCGAAGCCACGGGAGACCCGGGCGTCACCGAGCCCACGGAGCTGGAGAAGGAGCAAGAAAACGTTGACCAGCAGATGGAGGACCTTTACGAGGCCATCAAGCAGTATATTGACGCTTCCGGCGTGAACATCGAAGTGACAAAAGGCGATGGCGGCGTGTTCCTCTCTATGCGCGACACCATATTTTTTGAGCCCAATGAGGCGGTTATGCTGCAAGCGGGACAGAAAATATTGGAGGACCTGGCGCCTATTATCTCAAAGGTTGCGCCTTCTATTGACCAAATACGGGTTATGGGACATACGGCCTCGGTAAACGACGGCCAGCCAGCCGACATATTTTTTGACTGGACGCTGTCCTCTTCCCGTGCCGCGGTGGTTGTGGCAACCCTACAGGAGCTGTGCCCTGAGCTTAATCCTGCCCGGTGGAAAACAGAGGGAAATGCCCAGTATCTGCCTGTGGCCCCCAACGACTCGGAAGAAAACCGCAGGAAGAACCGCCGCGTAGAGATGGTCATTAAGGGGAAAGACCTGCTAAACCAAATGGGCGACAGCATTGAACAGTACGAGACCCTGCGTGTGGAAGGACCCAGCAAGAGCAGTACCAGCTCGGAAGCCAGTGATGTTGAAAGCAGTTCTTCTACTGTGAGCAGCGAGAGTACTCCCCCTGCGTCCAGCAGTACTGAGAGCCAGGAGGGTTAGGCAAATGCCAGAGGTATTATCACAAAGCCAAATAGACGCCCTGCTGAACTCCATGAACAACAGCGGCGGCGACCAGTCCAAAAAGGAAGAGGCTCCGCCAGAGAAAAAGTACCGCAAATACGACTTTACCAGTCCCCGTAAATTTACCAAGGACCGGCTGAAGATGCTGAACAGTATTTTCGACAACTATTCCCGGGTGCTTACCACCCGCATTAACGGCCTGGTTCACGCGACCTGCGATATTGCCGTAGAGTCGGTAGAGGAGCAGCGGTATTTTGAGTTTTCCAACGCCTTGACGGAAAACGCGGTGTTGACCACAGCGCATTTGGTGATGAAGGGCAAAAAGGAAGAAGAGGACCCGCTGTTACTGTATCCCACCACGCCTGTAATGGTGAGCATGATGGACCGGATGACAGGCGGAAACGGCGACGTGGAAAGCTTATCGGACGACTATACATACACCGAGCTGGACCTGAAGCTGTATGAGATCTTGATACAGGACTTTGTTTCCATGATGGGCGTTACCTGGGAAAATTATATTCAGCTGGACTTTGAGTTTGGCCGGGTAGAGACCAACCCAACCCTGGTGCAGCTCATCGGTCTGGAAGAGACCGTGGTGTTGGTAGATATGAAAATGTCCTTTGAAAATGTAGAGGGCAGTATGAGCGTGGTGCTGCCGGAAGCGGTTTTGACCAGTATTTTTACCGAAATCGCGGCCGGAGCAAAGACCAAGCGGCCTGACCACCAGGACAGCGCGGAGGAGATATTCGATAACTTGCGGGATTCTACCCTGGAAATTCGGGCAGAGCTGGCCCGCACCACCCTGCGGCTGGACGACATCTACCGGCTGAACGTGGGGGATGTGATTGATCTCAACCAGAAAAAGGATGGTACGTTGAACCTTTATGTGGGTGGACAGCGGTGGTTTAACGGGCTAATGGGCGTCAGCGATAAAAAGCTGGCTGTGAAGATTAAAGATGTGTACCATAACGCCGGTGGAAGGAGCAGGATACAAAATGAGCAATAATGTTTTCAAAGCTATGGAAATGAGCGCCATCGGCGAAATAATGAACATTAGTCTAGGGTCATCGGCGACGGCGGTTTCCAATTTGCTGGACCATCGGGTGGACATTACCACACCGACGGTGTCTGTGGTAGATGTAAAGGATTTTCAGCTGGGGGATATTGAGCCGGCTGTGGGCGTGGAGATTAAATACGTCTCCGGCTTGGACGGCAGCAATATTATGCTGCTGCGCATGAGTGATATTAAGGTCATTGTAGATATTCTCATGGGCACGGACACCCCCCTGGAGGAGTTTGTTTTAGACGAGCTGACCCTTAGTGCCGTATGCGAGGTCATGAACCAGATGATGGGCGCGGCCTCTACGGCTCTTTCCGACTTTTTAGGCCGGGTGGTAAATATTTCCACCCCAGAGACCTTTGATGTCTATGACACAGAGGCCATGAAACGGGACCGGATGCCAGTAAAAGAGGGCCCCATTGTGGTGGTGCGTTTTGCGCTGACCATTGAGGACCAGCTGCAAAGCGAGTTTATGAACGTGATTTCCGTAGATCTGGCAAAGGAGCTGGTCCGGGGCTTTGGTCTGGATTTGGACGAGGATGAGCCCGCCGCGTCTCAGCCAGCGGCCCCGGCTCCCGCTGCCCCAGAGCCCGCTCCGGCGGCTCCGGCCTCTGGGGGAGGCGGCGGAACCCTAAGCCAGGAGGAGATCGAAAAACTGATGGCTGGGGGTGGAGCGGCAGCGCCTGCCCCGGCCCCGGCTGCTCCGGCGGCCCCAGCCCCTGGGGGAGGAGGCGGCACCCTAAGCCAAGAGGAGATCGAAAAACTGATGGCTGGGGGTGGAGCGGCAGCGCCTGCTCCGGCCCCGGCGGCGCCAGCACCCGCGCCTGCCCCCGCTGCGGGAGGCGTACCGGCCCAGCAGCCCGCAATGCCCCCCCAGCAGCCCATGATGCCTATGATGCCCCCTATGCCGGGGCAAGAGGGAATGCAGGCCTATCCTGGGTACCCGGGGTACTATCCTCCGTACTATGGCTGGCCGGCGCCCCCAACGCCCCCGGCCCCCCCTGAACCCAAGGTGATCAACACCACGCCGCCCTCCATGCCTAAGCTGGAAAACGGCGAGGAGCTAAGCCAGGAGCAGACCCAGAATTTGGACCTGATTATGGGTGTGCCGCTGGAGGTGACGGTGGAGATTGGCCGTACCCGTAAACGTGTGCAGGAGATCCTCTCTTTTGCCCGGGGTTCTTTGGTGGTGCTGGATAAGCTGGCCGGCGACCAGGTGGATTTGTTTGTAAACGGGCGGTGCATTGCCCGGGGTGATGTAGTGGTGATCGACGACAATTTTGGCATTAAAGTGACGGAGATCCTTAAAAAGCCCGACATTGAGGAGCTGACACAAGGTGGCTAAGGCCGCGTGGCCTGGCCCTTGTAAAGACCAATTATATTATCAATTACTGAAAAGAGGATGAAAGACAATGGCAAAAATCTTATTGGTTGACGACGCTGCTTTTATGCGTAAGGTTATCAAAGACACCTTGAGCAAGAACGGCTACTCTGATCTGCACGAGGCTGTGGACGGCGCCGACGCGGTGGAGAAGTTCAAAGAGCTGAACCCAGACCTGGTTATTATGGACATCACCATGCCCAATATGGACGGCCTGGAGGCTTTAAAGGCCATGCGCCAGCTGAACGGCTCCGCAAACATTGTGATGTGCTCCGCCATGGGCCAGGAAGCCATGGTGATTGAGGCGATCCAGTCTGGGGCCAAAGATTTTATTGTAAAGCCCTTTAAGTCGGACCGCATTATGAAAACCGTCACTTCCATTGTCGGCGCGCCCTAATGGGGGAGAGTTTTCCCTTGGTTCATTCGCTGGGAGTCCCGCACCGCTTTGCCCTAAGCACCAGCATGGGGGGCAACATATTGTCCCTGCTGGGAATGCTGCTTACGGTAGCTGCGGTGCTGGCCCTGGCGTATTGGTGTACAAAGCTGATTGGCCGGCGGGGCATGCCCGGCTGGGCCAGGGGCTTAAACGGGGCAGACAAGCTTCAGCTGCTCTGGCAGGTCAGTGTGGGCAGAAACGAGCGCCTGGTGCTGGTACGTCTGGGCAGCCGCTGTCTGCTTTTGGGTGTGACCAGCGGGGGCGTTAGCCTGATCACGGAATTGACCCAGGAGGAGGCGGCGCCTTGGCTGCAAAAACCAGAGGTAACCGCGCAGCAGCCCAGTTTTTTAGAGATACTGCGCGACAATTTGCCCAAAAAGAAATGAGCGTGATCTTTTGCCTGAAAACTTAGATGGATTAATCAATATAAACGGCGACAGCGTGCAGGCGCTGGAGATTATCCTGCTTACCACTATCATTGCCCTGCTGCCGTCCCTGGTCATCATGTGTACCTCGTTTACCAGGTATATCATCACGCTTTCCTTTTTGCGAAACGCCATGGGAACCCAGCAGACCCCGCCCAATATGGTTTTGGTGGGGATTGCCCTGTTTATGACCCTGTTTACCATGAGCCCGGTGATAGACCAGATTAGTGCCGAGGCCTACACGCCCTATACGGAGGAGCAGATTACCCAAGAGGAGTTTTTCGACCGGGCGCAAGCGCCCCTGAAGGAGTTTATGCTGCGCAACACAGAGCCTTCCGCTTTGGATATGTTTTGTGATATGGCAGGGCAAGAGACGCCTGCCAGTGAAGAGGCCTCCATTCAGCTGCCCCTGCGGGTGATTACTCCCGCGTTTATCACAACAGAGCTGAAGCGGGCTTTTGAGATCGGCTTTTACCTGTATATTCCCTTTTTGCTCATTGATATTATTGTGGCTTCTACGTTAATGTCCATGGGTATGGTAATGTTGCCGCCCTCCATGATTTCCACGCCTTTTAAGCTGCTGCTCTTTGTCAGCATAAATGGCTGGGAAATGGTTTTTTCCACCCTGGTGCAGACGTTCCACTAAAGAGGCGGCTGCGGGGAGATTTTATTGTGAAAGAGAGGTGGCTGCTGCTTGGATCTGCCAGTGGTAGACGTTTTCCGCGACGCGATCGGCGTGGTGATCCGGCTGGTGGGGCCCATGCTCTTGATGAGCATGATTATGGGCGTAGTGGTGGCCATTTTGCAGGCTGTCACCCAGATCCACGAGCAGACGATCTCCTTTATCTTGAAGCTGATCGTGGTGGTGCTATTCCTTGTAATCGGCGGCAGCTGGATGCTGACCACCTTGCAGGAATTTGCTTTAGGGCTGTTTGAACTGATGAAGGGGTGACGCTGTGGAGTTTTTTGACTGGAACGGCTTCACCCTGTTCCTGTATATAATGATGCGTATGGCCGGTTTTGTGCTGTTCACCCCGTTTTTTGGGCGCAGCAATATCCCCCGCTACTATAAGGCGGGTATGATTCTGGTTTTTTCCGTGGCGGCGCGGTTCTCTTATGAGGGCACGGTGCAGGCCCCAGCCACCTTTTTGGAGCTGGCCATGAAACTACTTTTAGAGCTGGCCATGGGCTACCTGGTGGGCGTGGTGATGAACTTGTTTTTGTATGTGCCCAGCCTGGCGGGACATATGATGGACGAACAGATGGGCATGGCCATGGCCCAGACCTATGACCCCAGCTT
>JAAWSH010000003.1 GCA_022801475.1 Acutalibacter sp.
TTCATGGTGTTCAGGTTGTGTACCAGGGCCTCCATGGCCTGATAAGTGGCCTTGTCCGTCTCCCGCCAGGCGGTCTCTTTGGCATAGGCCGCGGCGTCGCTGGCCTCCTCCCAGGTGACCTCTTCAAAGCCGTTGTCTTTCTGGTGTTTGGGCAGGAATTTGGCAAAGCGCTCTCCATACTGGTCCACGTTCTTCATGGTGACCTTGCTGTGCAGGGCCACCCGGGCGGCCTCTACCATGGCCTCGGCCTGGCCGTGGGGCATGACCTTCATAAGCTGAAAGAACTGGGTGAGGGCCTTAAAATACTCCTTGTTATAGGTGGCGTCCACCCCCAGGGCCATGGAGTAGTCGAAGATGGGTACGCTCTGTCCCCCGTGCATCTCGTTCTGGTTGGCCTGAATAGCAATGCAGGCCAGGGCCGCGTAGCTGCGGATGTCCTTTGGCTCCCGCAGGTAGCCGTGGCCAGTGGAGAACCCGTTTTTGAACAGCTTGATCAGGTCAATCTGGCAGCAGGTCTCGGTAAGGGTGTAGAAATCCTTGTCGTGAATGTGGATGTCCCCCTCCTCGTCGGCTTTGGTCAGGTGGGGGGGAATGACGTACTTGTCATAAAAGCTCTTGGCTCCCTCGGACCCATACTTCAGCATGGTGCCCATGGCGGTGTCCGCGTTAATATTGGCGTTTTCCCGCTTTAGGTCCACGTCCTCAGCGGGGACAAAGGTGAGGGCCGAGTAGATTTTCACCAGCTCGTCGTCCATTTCCCGCAGGCGCTGGTGCTGGGCCCGGTAGAGAATATAGGCCTTGGCGGTTTTAGCGTACCCGGCGGTGATGAGCTTTTCCTCCACAATATCCTGGGTGCGCTCTACGGTGGGGGTTTCCTTCATTTTTTCCAGCTCTGCCACCACCTGGGCGGTCAGCTGGTCCAGGTCGGCCTCGGTAAAGCGTTCGGCGGCCAGGCGGACGTTGGCCTTGAAGATGGCGTTGCGGATTTTGGTGGCGTCGAATTTGACCTCTTGGCCGTTGCGTTTGACAATGATGTTTGGCATCTTGATGGATTCAACTCCCTGATATGTTTAAGCTAAATGCAGCGGTAGTTTCGGTAATGGCAAACGTCTTTGGAAAATAAACCCGGGGGAAACGCCCCCTGGGAGGGCACAGTTTCTATTATAGGACAAAAGCCCCGGGCTGTCAATACCTTCTTTCCATGCCGTGTACTATATCTTGTGTGAATAAAAAATTATCCCAGAGGTATAACCCAAAATATAGGTATAGCAAAGGGGCCCCGCAAGGCCCCGCGCCGCCAGTGTTTTCTAAGAGAAGCGCCCTTACTCCTCCTCTTTTGTCACCGCTATATTCAGTTCCCGCAGTTGTGCCCCGGTCACCTGGCTGGGAGCGCCCATCATCACGTCCTGGGCGCTCTGGTTCATGGGGAAGGCGATAACCTCCCGGATGTAGCTCTCGCCAGTGAGCAGCATAATCAGCCGGTCCACCCCGGGGGCAGCGCCCGCGTGGGGGGGCGCGCCGTAGCAGAAGGCGCTGTACATGGCCGGGAACTTGCCCCGCACGTCCTCCTCGGTCAGGCCCACCAGCTGGAAGGCCTTTACCATAATCTCCGGGTCATAGTTCCGCTCCGCGCCAGAGGCCAGCTCGTAGCCGTTGCACACCAGGTCATACTGGCAGGCCCGCAGGTCCAGGGGGTCCAGCTGGCCCCGCTCCGCCTTTAAGAGGGCCTCCATGCCGCCGTTGGGCATGGAGAAGGGGTTGTGGCCAAACTCCAGCTGGCCGCTCTCCTCGCCAATCTCGTACATGGGGAAGTCCACAATCCAGCACAGGGCGTACTGGTCCTCGTCCATATGCTCCGGGCAGGCGGCCCCCAGCAGCTTGCGGGCCACGCCGGCGGTCTTTTGGGCCACGGCTTTGGTCCCGGCGGCCAGCATGACCAGCGAGTTAGGCGTCAGCGCCAGTTCTTCTTGGACCTTTGCGGCCAGGGCCGGGTCGCTGTTAATGAACTTGGCGATGCCTCCGGCAATCTCCCCCTTCTCGTCCACCTTGAACCAGTAGGCCTTCTGGGCGGTCTGCACCTCCACCTCGGCACAGATTTTGTCAATGGCCTTGCGGGCCAGGGCGCAGTCGCTTACAGGTACGGCCTTGACCACCGCGTTTTCAAAGGGGCCAAAGCCGCAGCTGCCCAATAAACCGGTGACGTCCCGCAGCTTTAGGTCAATGCGCAGGTCGGGCTTGTCGCTGCCGTAGTCCTCCATGGCCTGTAGGTAGGGGATGCGCACAAAGGGCCCGCCGCTGGTCCGGCTGTAGCAGCCGAACTGCTGAAAGACTGGGGGCAGCACCTTTTCCAGCACGGCGAACACGTCCTCTTGGGTGGCGAAAGCCATCTCCATATCCAGCTGGTAGAACTCGCCCGGCGACCGGTCCCCCCGGGCGTCCTCGTCCCGGAAGCAGGGGGCGATTTGGAAGTACTTGTCAAAGCCAGAGGCCATCAGCAGCTGCTTGAACTGCTGGGGCGCCTGGGGCAGGGCGTAAAACTTGCCCGGGTGCTTGCGAGAGGGCACCAGGTAGTCCCGGGCCCCTTCCGGTGAGGAGGCGGTGAGGATGGGGGTGGTGATCTCCAAAAACCCCTCGTCCTCCATAGCGTGGCGCAGGGCGCTGACCACCCGGCTGCGCAGGACGATATTGCCCTTTACCTGGGGATTTCGCAGGTCCAGGTAGCGGTAGCGCAGGCGCTGGGCCTCGTCGGCGTCTCGGGAGAAGTTGATCTCAAAGGGCAGCTCGTTGTAGCGGCAGCGGCCCAGGACCAGGATTTTGCTGGGGGCTATTTCAATATCGCCGGTGGGGATCTTGGGGTTCTTATTGGTGCGTTCCCGGACAGAGCCGGTCACGGCGATGGTGGTCTCTTTGTTCAGGGGTTTTACCTGGGCCAGCAGGTCCGAGGTTTCAATGACCACCTGGGTGGTGCCGAAGAAGTCCCGCAGAACCAAAAAGGCCACGCCGCCGCCCACCTCACGGAGGTTTTCCAGCCAGCCGGTAAGGGTGACGGTTTGCCCGGCGTGAGAGAGACGGAGCTCGCCGCAGTTGTGGGTACGATACATGATGAATCACTCCTAAGAGAATAGTGTGTAAAAGAAAGGAACCGCCAGAAAAGACCGGCAGATAGAAGGGTGCAGGGGCAATGCTCCTGCCGGGGTCCAGGGCGAGAAGCCCTGGCCGCCGGAGGCGACCTTGCCCTTGAGGCGGCGCGAAAGCAAAATAGGGAAACACCTGCCGGCCGATTTCCCAAAGATAAAAAGGGAGCATAGACGCGCGCCGCCCAGCTAGCCAGCAAATTGTAAAAATCAGCGGAGCGGGTTTTTACAAGAGCGGAAGGTAAGCGGGCAGGAGCCCAAGAGGGGAGGGCGTAATCATCCCCCAATAATATTGTCAAACCAGCGAAGCAGGTTTTTACAAGAGGGGAAGGTAAGCAGAGATGCCCCCAAGAAGGGAAGCTGTAATCAGCCGAAATTTTTTATATTTATTGGCAGGGCCAGGAGTCTTATGGCTGGGAGCGGCTTCTGCGAAAGCAGGGGAGAAGAGCTTTTGCTACAGGGTAGGAGGATCTTATTGGGGAATCTACCAGCGGGCCGCTATTTCGGCGGTGTTCCACCGGCGAAAGGCGCTGGGGGAGCGGCGCGGAACGGGGCGGTTCTCTTTGGGCTATCTACTTTTGGCGGGGATGGGGGGACTACGTTCACTTTCCGCGCCGCTAAGGGCAAGGTCGCGGGGGCTTCTCGTCCCCGCACCCCTCGGCAGGAGCTTTGCCCCTGCACTCTTTTGCCGCTACGCTGCTTTCTCTTTGGGCTAGAGGGTCAGGCCTTCCGGTTTGGTGGTGGCGGTTAGGTAGCTCTCTATGAATTTTTCGCCGATCTCCACCGGCTCGGCTTGGCCGGTTTTCATCTCCTTCATTTGGGCCTGTCCAGTGGCCAGCTCTTCCTCACCCAGCACCAGGCTATACCGGGCCCCGATTTTATCCGCGTACTTCATCTGGGCCTTCAGCCCCCGGCCGCACACATCGCAGTCTGCCGCCACGCCGCAGCTGTGCAGCAGGTCGCAAAGCTCCAGGGCCTTCGTCTGGGCCGCCGGCCCCATGGAGGCAATGTACACCTGGCAGCGGGTCCCCTGGTCAAAGTCCGCACCCTGTTCCTCCAGGGCCAAGAGAATGCGGTCCAGTCCCAGGCCAAAGCCCAGGGCCGGGGTGGGCTTGCCGCCCATCTCCTCGATCAGGCCGTCATACCGCCCGCCGCCGCCCAGAGCAATGCCCAGGCTTTGGGAGGGGAATTCGAACACAGTCCGGGTGTAGTAATCCAGGCCCCGCACCAGGCCGGGGTCCAGGGTAAAGTCAATACGCAGGGCAGTCAAAAGCTCCTGCACCCGGGCAAAGTGGCTTTTGCAGTCCTGGCAGAGGTACTGGGTGATTTTCGGCGCGCCAGCGGCAATCTCCTGGCACTGGGGGCTCTTGCAGTCCAGAATGCGCATGGGGTTGCGGTCCAGCCGGGAGAGGCAGGTCTCGCACAGCTGGTCCCTGCGGGCGCTGAAGTATTCTTTCAGGGCCTTGTGGTATTCCTTCCGGCAGGCAGAGCAGCCAATGGAGTTTAGTTGCAGGCCCACGTCGTGCAGGCCCAGGCGTTTGAAAGCGGACATGGCCATGGCAATCAGCTGGGCGTCGGCCACAGGCTCGGCGGCGCCGAACACCTCGGTGCCAAAGGTGCGGAACTCCCGCATACGGCCGGCTTGGGGTTTTTCATAGCGGTAGCAGGGAATATTATAGTACAGCCGTACCGGGTAGCCGCTGTTATACAGGCCGTTTTCCAGCATGGCCCGGGCTGCCCCGGCGGTACCCTCGGGCCGCAGGGTTACAGAGCGCCCGCCCTTATCTGTAAAGGTATACATCTGTTTTTCCACCACGTCGGTTACGTCGCCCATGCCTCGTTGGAAGAGCTCGGTGTGCTCAAACACCGGGGTGCGTATTTCAGCAAAGCCGTTCAGCTCCGCCTCACTGACCAGGGCCTGCTCCACCGCGCGCCATTTGGCGGTCTGGGCTGGGGTCAGGTCCTGGGTGCCCTTTGGGGCCTTGGTAATCAGATCCATATAGAAAATCACATCCTAATAAGAATTTTCAGAGGAAAGAGAACAGCGCGCCCTGTAGACCGGCGGACAGAAGAGGGCAGGGACCCACCCCCGCACCCACTGCCGCCGCGCCGCTTTTTTCACTTTTTGGTTCATGTAAAAAAGGGCGCGCCTCCTTGGCTCGCCCCTCTGGGTGGCCTCCCCTTATTATAAAGGGAACGGCCCATTTAATCAATAGCTTGAAAAAATTTACCCTTTCACAATATCCCGCCAGTCCAGGTCGCCCCGCTCCAGGCCATGTACAAGAACCTCCGCTGTGGCAATATTGGTGGCCACAGGGATATTGTGCTGGTCGCACAAACGCAGCAGGTTTAAGGCGCTGGGTTCGTTGCTTTGGGGATTCAATGGATCCCGGAAAAACAGCAGCAGATCAATCTCGTCACAGGAAATGCGGGCGGCAATCTGCTGGTCTCCGCCCTGGGAGCCGCTTAAAAACCGCTGTAGGCTTAGGCCCGTGGCCTCGGAAATCATCTTGCCCGTCGTGCCGGTGCCGCATAAGCTGTGGTGGCTTAATATGCCGCAATAAGCAATGCAAAACTGCACCATCAATTCCTTTTTGGCGTCGTGCGCTGTCAAAGCAATGTTCATACAAAACTCCTCCGTTCAACAGTATAATAAAATTATATAATAGGCGTTTCTGCTTGGTAATCATAAAGGACCCTTGGCCCTATAGTCTGCTGGGCATGGGCACAGCTTCTCCTTCCAGCCGAGCCGCCATGCGGGAGAGGGCCATCATGCCGGGCGAATCCTCCCGGGCGGGTTCGCCCTTTTGGAATGCCGCGGCCAGAGAGATGTCCTCTGGGACAAGGCCAAACAGCCGCAGGCCCGAGGCGTCAATAATGGCGTCCAGGTCGTTGTAGACCCCGGCTTCGTCAAAAGCTTCGTCGTTAAAGCGGTTGATGGCTAGACGCTTGTCCGCCACCTCTAGCCGGTCCAAAAGCTGACGCACCGTACTGGCGCTGCGCACGCACACAGGGTCTGGGCTGCAAATCACCAGGGCCCGGTCAGCCGCGCAGGCGGCGGAGCGGAAGCCATCCCCCACTCCAGCGGGGGAATCCAGCAGCACATGGTCGTAATAACGCTTCAATAGGGGCACCAGCCGCCGCATGACCCCAGGGCTCACCCGGTTTTCGCCGCTGGCAGGCGCGGGCAAAAGAAACAGTCCCTGGCTGCCCGGGCAGGGATAAATGGCCTCCGCCGGAGAACACCGGCCGAACACCACGTCGGAGCTGTCAAAAACTAGGCTTTCCTCCGTGCCGGTCATACGGTCCAGGCTTCTCAGCCCAGCGTCGCAGTCCACCAGGAGAACCCGGCGGCCGCGGCGAGCCAGCGCACGGCCCAAGCCGACCGCGGCGGTGGACTTGCCCACGCCGCCCTTTCCGGAGGTGATAACGGACGCAATTCCCATATGGAACACCACCTCGTCTATCATCTTACCACAGAAATGGAGTTTTGTCAAAAACAAATATTATTTTTTAAGAATTATATTGAATGCGCACAAAAAACAGAACGAAGATTTGTTATCTCTTGAAGCTCATTTTTCAATATTTTAGCCAACTGGGGAATAAATTCATTGTATAATCAGATTTGGAGAAATTGTTTTCCATTATAGTTAACGCAGTTCAAAAGAGGTAATACCTCTGGTAATACCTCTTTTGAACCTGGCGGCACGGGTATGCCCGCGCCGCGCTGCTTGAAAATCGCCATGTACCGATTTTCAAGTGTGTTTACTATATACGGATGGGTCACAATTCTTCCGGCTTTTTCCAAGAAAAAAGGACACACGGCCCTGCTGGCCCGTATGCCCTTTTGTTGTGTTGATAAGGTACGGCTTAGCCGCTGTCTTCCCAGGAATCGTCCTCTGGGCCTTCTTCCCCGCTGTATTCTTCTCCGCCCTCTTCCTCTTCACTGCTGTCCTCCTCCGGCTGGTCCCCGGGTTCTGAGGTCTGGCCGCTGCCCCGGTAAAAGGGCGTATCGTTGCTGGGGGTGGGGGTGGGGTCAGCCGCCTCTGGCTGCGAGGGGTCGGGCGAGGGCGCGGGCGCACCGCCGGTAAAGATGGTATCCGGTATATCGCTGCCCCGGCTGGGCCGGGGCGTGGGGTCTGGCGTGGCGCTGGGTGTGTCGTCTCCACTGGGCTGGTCTCCGCTGGGGGAGGGATGAGGGGAACCAGCGGGGGTTTGGGCAGCCTGCTCCCTGCGGGCGGCCTCTTCGTCCAGCTCCTCCTTGGTCTTTAAAACTTTCCCGTCGTCGTCCACCATATTGCCGTCTTGGTCAAACTTGCGGCCCTCCTCGTCCCAGGTGTAGAACTCAAAGTAGGCGTCCAGAATATCCTTGGCCACGTTTTGGGCGTGGGGGCCCTGGTGGCCGTGCTGCAGCATCACAGCCACAGCGATTTTTGGGTCCTCGGCTGGGGCGAAGCAGATAAAGCTGATGTTTTCACCAGTGCCCCCGTCCTTGTAGGGAATACCGGAGGTCTCGGCAGTGCCGGTTTTACAGGCCACAGACACCGGGTAGTTGGAGAAAACTCCCCGGGCCGTGCCGCTGGTAGCGGTTTGGCACATGGCCTGGGTGACCACGGCAGTGACGTCTGGGCTGATCTCCGCGTCGTACAGCAGTTCGGGCTGATAGCGTTCAATCAGCTCCTGGCCGGAGTAGTCCAACACATTCTGTAAAAAGTGGGTGCGGTAGCGCCTGCCCCCAGTGGCAATGGTGGCCGCGTAGGTGGCCAGCTGAATGGGCGTGAACAGGTCGTCCGCCTGGCCAATGGCCGCCTGGGCGGTGTTGCCGTCCGTCCACTGGGCGCCAGTGTCCGCGTGCAGGTTCCGGTAGGTCTGGGGGCTGGTCATGTTGCCTTTTGCCTCGCTTAGCTCTACGCCTGTGTACTCCCCCAGGCCAAAGCACTGGGCGTAGGCGTCCAGCCGGCGGATCTTCAGGTCCAGACCTAACTGGCAGAAGTAGGCGTTACAGGACTCGGCAATGGCTGTATACATATTGGCGTTGCCATGCATGTCGGTACAGGCTAGGTCCAGGTCCTCGTAGACGAAGTGCATGTTGCAGTCATAGATGCTCTCTCCCGCGCCCACGATGCCCTCTTGCAGGCCTGCAATAGCCACCAGAGGCTTGAACACCGAGCCCGGGGTGTAGCGGCCCGTAAGAGCCCGGTTATTTAGGGGTTGATACACCTTGTCGTCCAGAAGATTTTGATGGTATTCACCGTCATAGGATTCGCTGCCCCGGGTGATTTTATTCAGGTCATAGCTGGGATAAGAGGAACAGGCCAACACCCCGAAGTCTGAGATGTCAATGGCCACGGCCGCCCCAGAGATGCAGTCCTTCTTGGGGTCCTTGAATTTGGAGGCGGCGAAGCTGGCCTGTATGTTCTTTTCCAGGGAGCGGTTGGCCACGGTTTGCAGGTAAGAGTCCAGGGTCAGCTGCACGGTGTGGCCCTGTTCGGGCTGGGTGCGCAGGGCGGTGGTGGTTACATTGCCGTTTTCGTCTGTATACACGGCCTCCAGCCCCCGCTTGCCCCGCAGGTATTCCTCAAAGGCCCCCTCGGCCCCGTCTATGCCCACAATATCCTTGGTCCTGTACCCGGCAATATTGGTCTCGCTGTCATAAAGGGTACCGTTTTCCTTTGCCTCTTCCAGCCCGGCCTCGCTTATTTCTCCTGTGGAGCCGATTAGGTGGGGGGCCAAAAAGCCGTCCTCGTCATAGTAGCGGCTAACGTTTACCCGGGTTTCAATGCCTGGCCAGCGGTTGGCGCTCTCTCGAAACACGCCCACGGTCTCGGAGCTCACCCCTGTGGCGAACACGTAGGGCTCGTTAATGGAAAAGCCGTCCCGGGTCATACAGTACCGCACCGCCACCACGGTACGGGTATCCTCTTTGGAAAAGCCCTGGTACCGGTAGCGCTTGGCCAGCTCCCGTATGCAGTCGTCTGCGGTGGCATAGTCCGCCAGGTTTAGGTAGTCCCGGCTTTTCAGGGTCTCTATCTCGTCCTCTTCCCCCTCTTTAAACTGGAAGTTTCCTTCCGCGTCCAGCTGGATGGGCAGAATGTCCCGCCAGGGCTCTTCCAGCTCTTCCAAAAGGTCGATGACCTCCAAAATTGTGGCGTTTCGCTGGGAATCGTCCATATACAGGGCATTATAGATTACCTGGTACACAATATGATTGCCGGCCAGCACATTACCATTGCGGTCCAGAATCTCCCCCCGGGCGGCCTGGATCTCTACGGCGTCGGTGCGGTGGCTTAAGGCCTCCTGCTCAAATTTGTCGCCGTTTATCACCTGCCAGTTGAATAGCTGAAACTCAAATATACTGAAAAACACAGCCACCACCAGAATGCAGGCGGCTGTGCGTCCAAACTTGATATGGGGTATTTGCATAATGACGCCTTTCCAGAGCCCGCTTTGCGGGCTCTACTTCTCCTGCGCCCCCAGGGCCTCGGAAAGCCCCTTGTTCAGCAGATATAAAAGGGGGACGAAGAGCATCGTATAAAAAAACTTGGGCACATAGTGGTGGGTGAGCGCGTACCCCGGCAGGGAATAATGAAAATAATAAGTATACAGCCACTGCCCGCCCAGGGTAACCGCCATGGTCCAAAGGCCCGTAAGCACGGCAGTAACCATGTTCACCCGCATATAGGCCTGCACCAGCAGGCTGACAAAAAAGCATAAAACCCCCAGCACCAGGGCGTGAAAGCCCAGAGCGCCGGAAAGGCCGAAATCGCAGAAAAGTCCGGCCACTATGCCAAAGGCCATGGCGGGCACCTCTTCTTCGAACATCGCCATGACCACAGCGGCGGGCAGTACAAGCACAGGCCGCACGCCGCTGATGGTGGGGAGCAGCCCTGGGGTCTGCTGTAGCATAAACAGTACCAGAAGCTCCAGGGTATAGGCCAAATACCGGATGGTCCGATTCAGGTCCCTCATTCGGCGTCCTCCCCGCCCACAGGGCTTTGAGAGGATTCGGGGGCAGAGGCGTCCTGGCCCTTGCCGGGAAAGTCGATGATCACCTGCACGTCTTTTACCTTGCTTAGGTCCTCAAAGGGCCGCAGCACCGCGTAGCGGGAGACGTCGGTCTCCGAGCGCTCCACGCTTTCCACCTGGCCAATCTTCAGCTGGGCGGGGTACACGCCCCCCACGCCAGAGGTGGTGATAATATCTCCGGGTTCCAGCTGGGTGGTGGTGGTCAGGTAGTTCATGCGCAAAAGCCCTGTGCCCGCCAGCATCATATTACTGCTCACCACGCCGGTTTCCTGTTTGTCAATGGAGACGGCCGCCACATGCACCTTTTCAGAGAAGAGGCAGCTTACTTTGCTGGAAGTGGGCATGGCCTCGGTGACAATGCCCACCAGCCCCCGGGAGGTGATCACCGGGTCCCCGGTGTTTACTCCGGCCAGGGTGCCCACGTCAATGGAAAAGCCGTAGAACACGTCGTTGGGGTCTCGGGCAATGACAGCGGCGGAGCGCATTTCTATCTCTGGCGCTTCCTGGCTGATATTCAGCTGCTGCTTTAGCCGCTGGTTTTCCTGAATGGCCGCGTCATAGTCCACCAGCCGGTCCAGCAGCTGGCCGTTCTCGTTTTGCAGGCGGACCACCAGGTTCTTCAGTTCCTCCTTGGAAAAGCCGTCTAGGTCCAAAAACTCGGTGACGTTTCCCGTGACCTCGGTGGCAATGCTCTGCATCGGGGTGGTGGCAAAGCCCAGAATGCTGGACACCAAAGAGCCCCCGGCAGTAGCGGTATAGATGATAAGCCCCAGCAGGACCACCACGGCGATGAGGAGGACCTTGAAGGAGCTGCCTTTCAAAAAGTCATTCACAATGTTTCTCCTAAAAATGCAACCAAATGATAAGAAAAGCGGCCCTTATTAAGGGCAAAGACCGTCTCTGACGGGGAGGGGCGCGCCCCTCCATCCCGCCAAGGAACCTGTTCCCTGCACCCCCGCGTGCCGCGGTTTTACTTTCTTCTGGTGTTCCGGTAGTAGGACTTGGGCAGCTCAATCTCCAGGCTTTTGCCCGTGCCCTCCACCACGCAGTCCAGGGGGCGCTCCGCCACGTGCACGGGAATGCCCGTCTCTTGGCTTACCAGCCGGTCCAGGCCCTTAAGCAGGGCGCCGCCGCCGGTGAGCATAATGCCCCGGTCAATAATATCCGCCGCCAGCTCTGGGGGGGTCTGTTCCAGGGTCTCTTTAATGGCGTCTACCACCACCATCACGCTGTCCGCCAGGGCCTCCCGCACCTCGTCGGCGTGGATGGTGACATTTTTGGGCAGGCCGTCCACCAGGTTGCGGCCTTTAATCTCCACAAAGGCGTTGATGGTCTCCTCTGTGGGAAAGGCCGAGCCGATGCGCATTTTAATCTCCTCGGCGGTACGGTCGCCGATGAGCAGGTTGTACTTTTTCTTTACATAGGTGATGATGGCCTCGTCGAACTTGTCCCCTGCCATGCGCACGGACACGGCTGTGACAATGTCTCCCAGGGAGATGACGGCCACCTCGCTGGTACCGCCGCCAATGTCTACCACCATGCTGCCCGTGGCCTCGGAAACCGGCAGGCCCGCGCCCACCGCGGCCGCCATGGGCTCTTCCATCAGGTCTACATTATTGCTGCCAGCCTGGCGGGCGGCGTCCTCCACGGCCCGGCGCTCCACCTCGGTAACCCCGGAGGGAATACAGATGACAATGCGGGGCCGGCTAAGGGCCCCGGCCTTTAGGGCCTTCTTAATAAAATACTTCAGCATGGCCGCTGTTACGTCAAAGTCCGCGATGACCCCGTCCTTTAGGGGGCGCACCGCCACAATGGAGCCAGGGGTACGCCCCAGCATCTCTTTGGCCTGTTTGCCCACGGCCAGCACCTCGTCGGACCGCACGTCCACAGCCACCACGCTGGGCTCGCGCATCACAATGCCTTTGCCCCGCATAAACACCAGGGTGTTGGCGGTGCCCAGGTCAATGCCAATATCTTTGGAAAACATGGAAAACATGGATAAAAAACTGGAAAAGCCTGCCATATTGATCCGCCTTTCTACTAATAAAGCGATAAGTGTGGATAAAACCCTAAAATGAAAGTATTCCCAATGAGCCGCCCATTATTTGGAGAAGGGACGCTTGATTTCATTTTTGTGGTGAAAAGAGTTTTAAGGGCGTCTTTACGGCTGATACGGGCTGGGGCCTGCCGCTAAAAAACTCACTTTACATGCTTTTTGGCTCTATGGGACGGCACGGCGGAGAAAACCCTGGGCCGTTGCTTTTTGTGGAGCCGCTGCTTGTTTCTTCTTTACTCTATCTATTATAACGCATTTTTTTCCCTTTCTCAACCGTATGCTTACAGATAATTTGTAAAACCCGAATATATTACGTTACTCTCTGGGTTTTCCACTATATCTCCGTATGCGGCCTTAGCCTGTACTGCCAAAGCCCGCCTGTCCCCGGTCTGTCTCTTCCAGCGCCTCCACTTCCTCCAGCTCCGGCGCGGCGGCCCGCATAAACACCACCTGGGCAATGCGCTCTCCTGGCTCCACGGTAAAGGGCTGGCCGCTTAGGTTGCGCAGGGGGACCAACCACTGGCCCCGGTAGTCGCTGTCAATCACTCCCACGCCCTGGGCCACCACCAGCCCCAGGCGCCCCAGGCCGCTGCGGGAAAACACAAACCCAGCGTAGCCTTCTGGAATCTGGGTGGCAAAGCCCAGGGGCACCATGACCATCTCTCCCGGCGGAATGAGAATGGGCTCTTCCGCGCAGGCGGAAAGGTCATAGCCCGCGCTGCCCTGGGTTTGCCGCCGGGGAATAAGGGCCTGGGGGTGAAGCTTCACAAACTGTATTTTCATAGAAATAAACTCCTTCTAAAAGCGCTAAAGTAATGGGAAAGGGGCGCGGTTGTTTTGGGCTGTAAGGCAGCGCCGTATATGGTGGGTTGCGCGGTCCATTCATTGATGGAACGCCGGCAATTAGACCATTTATGATCTAACCATGCATGGTTTGCGATTCTGGCAAGCGAAAGCCGCGCGCCATAGTACGGCCGTGCTATGACAGAAAAACCGCATTGCCTTAATTGTACAAATTCATGGCCCTGTCAATCTCCCCGTGCACAATCAGCTCTGCCGCGGCTCCGGCGGCTTCCAGGGCGGGGTCCAGGTCCTTTAGTTCCTGCTGGCTGAATTTAGAGAGCACCCAGTCCGCCAGGTTATAGTCTGGGTGGGGCTTTTGGCCCACCCCCAGCTTGATGCGGGGGAACTGGTCCGACCCGGAAAGGTAGATAATGTTCTTCATGCCGTTGTGGCCCCCGTCGCTGCCCTTGCGGCGCACCCGCAGGCGGCCGGGGGGCAGGTTGATGTCGTCGAACAGGACCATCGTGCGCTCTGGCGGAACTTTATAAAAGGCCATGGCCTCACGCACCGACTGGCCGCTAAGGTTCATAAAGGTGCCGGGCTTTAGCAGAAGAACCGGCACGCCCCCCAGAAGGCACTGGGCCACTGTGCCTTTGAATTTTATCTGGTTGATACGGACCCCCTGCTTTTCCGCCAGGCGGTCTAGGGCCATAAAGCCCGCGTTGTGCCGGGTGCCCTCATACTCCCGGCCGGGGTTGCCCAGGCCTGCCAAGATAAACTGGCAGGGGCCCGCGGGGGCAGGGCGCTTGAAATGGACAAACATATATCGTAAAACCTCCTGATGGCAAGGGGATGAATGCCAAAGAAAATACGAGAGTCTGTTTTAAACCTGGAGAAAAGACGTCTTTTCAAAGTTTTAAGACAGACTCTAGGCCTTGTTTGAAAATAGAGGAAATGAGGTCCTTTTGTCCAGAAGAGGTCCATTTCAAGGAAAAAACCGTAAGTTCATCTTCCGATTCACGAGGTTTTTTGACGGGGAAAGGGGCCGCTTCTGGGCGTAAAGACGGCGTTTTCCATGGTTCAAACAGGGACTAGGCATTATCTTAACAGGTTTAGGCGATTTTTGCAAGAAGAATCTTGCCCTGGCAGCGTCCCGTAAAGCGGCGGGATTGTTCACGCATAGCCATCATTGTCCCGACCTTTCTATTTTTGCACCTATACAAGTGCAACTTCACTGCGTTTTTGCCCTACAATCAACTGCGAATATACCAGTGTTTGGTATGAAGGAGCGGTTAATTGTGAACGCGGAATATGAGCGGTCATTGGGCCAAAACATTCGCAAACTGCGCAGAAGGCGGGGGTTATCTCAGGAACAGCTGGCGGCGCGCATGCAGGTGCGGGGCTGCGACGTGACCCGCAGCAGCTTGGCCAAAATGGAGGCTGGCCAGCGGCATATCTACCCGGATGAGCTTAAGCTGCTGCGGGAAATCTTGGGCGTTTCCTATGAAGAGCTGTTCGTATAGACGGGCGTGCGCTAAGGCTGGAGCGGCCAGGCGGCAAAGAACCCCCGTGGCCTGTTTTGCCCAAAACGAAAAAAAGCAAAATTTTTTTGATTTTCTTTGCATTTCCTATGGAAATTTTCGGATATTCTTGCTATAATTGGACTGTAATCGGAGATGAAAATAAAACGATTCCGGTTGAACATTCATTAGGAGGTTGTTACCAATGAGCCACAAGTATGTTTACCTGTTCAGCGAAGGCGACGGTTCTATGCGCGAGCTGCTGGGCGGTAAGGGCGCGAACCTGGCCGAAATGACAAAGCTTGGGCTGCCTGTGCCCCAGGGCTTTACCATTAGCACCGAGGCCTGCACCCAGTATTACGAGGACGGCCGGAAAATTAACGACGACATCCAGGCGGAGATCATGGAGTACGTCGGCAAAATGGAAGAGATCACCGGCAAAAAGTTCGGCGATAAGACAAACCCCCTGCTGGTCTCCGTGCGCTCCGGCGCCCGGGCCTCTATGCCCGGCATGATGGATACCATCCTGAACCTGGGCCTGAACGAGGAAGTGGTGGAGGTGATGGCCGAGCAGTCTAAGAATCCCCGCTGGGCCTATGACTGCTACCGCCGCTTTATTCAAATGTACTCCGACGTGGTTATGGAAGTGGGCAAAAAGTACTTTGAAGAGCTCATTGACCAGATGAAGGAGAAGAAGGGCGTAACCCAGGACACCGAGCTGACCGCCGAGGACCTGAAGGAGCTGGCCGAGCAGTTTAAGGCCGAGTACAAAGCAAAGATCGGCGCAGACTTCCCCACTGACCCCAAAGAGCAGCTGATGGGCGCTATTAAGGCTGTGTTCCGCTCTTGGGACAACCCCCGCGCCAACGTATACCGCCGCATGAACGAGATCCCCTACAGCTGGGGCACTGCCGTAAACGTGCAGATGATGGCCTTTGGCAACATGGGCGACGACTGCGGCACCGGCGTGGCCTTTACCCGCGACCCCGCCACTGGCGAAAAGAAGCTGATGGGCGAATTCCTGACCAACGCCCAGGGCGAGGACGTGGTGGCCGGCGTGCGCACCCCCATGCCCATTGCCCAGATGGCCGAGAAGTTCCCCAAGGCCTTTGAGCAGTTCCAGGGCATTTGCAAGACTCTGGAGGACCACTATAAGGATATGCAGGACATGGAGTTCACCGTAGAGCACGAGAAGCTCTATATGCTGCAAACCCGTAACGGCAAGCGTACCGCCGCCGCGGCTATTAAGATCGCCTGCGACCTCATCGACGAGGGCATGAAGACCGAGGAAGAGGCCCTGCTGATGATTGATCCCAAGCAGCTGGACGCTCTGCTGCATCCCCAGTTCGACAGCAAGGCCCTAAAGGCCGCCACCCCTGTGGCCAGCGCTTTGGCCGCCTCTCCCGGAGCCGCCTGCGGTAAAATTGTCTTTACCGCCGAGGACGCCGTGGAGCAGGGCGAAAAGGGCGAAAAGGTGGTTTTGGTGCGCCTGGAGACCTCTCCCGAGGACATCGAGGGCATGCACTACTCCCAGGGCATCCTCACCGTGCGCGGCGGCATGACCAGCCACGCCGCTGTGGTGGCCCGGGGCATGGGCACCTGCTGTGTCTCCGGCTGCGGCGCCATTAAGATGGACGAGGCCAACAAGCAGTTTGAGCTCAACGGCCGCACCTATCACGAGGGCGAATATATCTCCCTGGACGGCACCACCGGCAATATCTACGGCGAGGCCATTCCCACCGTGCCCGCTTCCACCGAGGGCGGCTACTTCGGCCGTATTATGGAGTTGTCGGACAAGTACCGCACCCTTTCTGTGCGTACCAACGCAGATACCCCCAAGGACGCTGCCCAGGCCGTGGCCTTTGGCGCCGAGGGCATTGGTCTGTGCCGCACAGAGCACATGTTCTTTGACCCGGACCGCATTGCCGCGATCCGCGAGATGATCTGCTCTGACACCGTAGAGCAGCGCAAGGCGGCCCTTGCCAAGCTGGAGCCCATGCAGCAGGGCGACTTTGAGAAGCTGTACGAGGCGCTGGAGGGCAAGCACGTAAACATCCGCTTCCTGGATCCCCCGCTGCACGAGTTCGTTCCCACCGAGGAGAAGGACATCGAGCTGCTGGCCCAGACCCAGGGCAAGAGTGTAGAGGATATTAAGGCCATTATCTCCGGCCTGCACGAGTTCAACCCCATGATGGGCCACCGCGGCTGCCGTTTGGCCGTGACCTATCCTGAGATTGCCGAGATGCAGACCGAGGCTGTCATCAAGGCCGCCATCAACGTGAACAAGGCCCATCCCGACTGGAATGTGGTGCCAGAGATCATGATTCCGCTGGTGGGCGAGATCAAGGAGCTGAAGTTTGTCAAGAAGACCGTGGTGGAGACTGCGGACAGGATCATCGCCGAGGCCAGCGTAGACCTGAAGTACAAGGTGGGCACCATGATCGAGATTCCGCGCGCTGCTTTGACTGCGGACAAGATTGCCGAGGAGGCCGAGTTCTTTAGCTTCGGCACCAACGACCTGACTCAGATGACCTTTGGCTTCAGCCGTGACGACGCGGGCAAGTTCCTGGGCAGCTACTATGAGAACAAGATCTACGAGAACGACCCGTTTGCCCGTCTGGACCAGGAGGGCGTAGGCCAGCTGGTGAAGATGGCCGCCGAAAAGGGCAAGGCCGTGCGCCCGGACATTGTGCTGGGCATCTGCGGCGAGCATGGCGGCGACCCCACCACCATCGAGTTCTGCCACAATGTGGGCCTGACCTATGTTTCCTGCTCGCCCTTCCGGGTGCCCATTGCCCGGCTGGCGGCGGCACAGGCGGCTATTAAAGCAAAGTGATTTTACAAATGTTATTGTCGTAGGGCATTGTGATTTAGCCTGTGCAGGGCAATAAACATCAGCCTACGCCATAGAAAAAAGTGACCTGCCATCCTTTGGATGGGGGTCACTTTTTTGTCCTTCGGACTATCCTTTCCCTGCCTAATACATGGATTTTAGGAACGTTCTGTACTATATCACCATGGAGTAGGGGCGTCCGGGCCTTGGCCCGGCAGAATAAATTACTTTGCCCCTTACAGGATAAATCACATTGCCCTACGACAGTTTAAGATAACCTGAGAATTGAAACGCCCCCACTGAGACTTTCGGTGGGGGTGTTTTTTATGCTATTTTCCATTTTCTTTGTCCCAGTCGATGGTGAACAGGTCGTTGGGAGTGCAGTCAAGTAGCTGGCAGACGACCTCTATGTTTGCCAGTTTGATGGATTGGGTTTGATTATTCGCCATGCGGCAGAAGTTGTTATAGCTCATGCCTAACTGTTTATTAAGCCAATATTTTAATTAGCCCTCATGCGGGCTAGGAGAGGGGCCAAATTCCATTTCTCCCTCACCAGCATCTATCCCTCCACAAAACAAAAAAGCGGGGAATCAGGGGTATTTGCACCCCCAATGTCACGCAATCCTGTGGATTCCAAGACTTTTTCATAGACAAAAATAAAAAGTCCGCAGCCGATTGCGTCATCGACTGCGGACTGGCCTTGGCTCTACCATGCTTATCAGATGCCAGAGGCCCTCTGTGAGATCAAACTGTCCTGCCGGTAATAAGTATTTCGTGATTATTAAACCGCTCTCGCAATGTTTTCCCTTCGATCATATAGTCCAGCACCTCGTCTGGAGTATCGCACCACATTTCGGTTTCTTCCATATTATCCATATAATTTCCGTGATCATTTTACGGACAGGGCTATCGGGGGTCTCTTTAAGCGCGGAAAATATGGCAAATATTCTGTCGTTCCATGTAAATTCAATTTCAGAACCGCATTCCATGTTGAACTTAAACTCTCCCAAGGACTCATATTGATACTGGTCAAATATGCTGGGGTCAAAATCTTCACTCATCGTTTTTTCTCCTTTGCCCGTTTTAAAGGTGAGTACTTCGTCAAAATAACTAAGGGGGGCTCCAGGGTCAGGGAACCCTTTTGACCAGTCAATCTCATGGTCATGGGGAATCGAATGTACCTTAGGCGAGCCGTGGTCAGAAAAATGCCTTTCACGGATTGCCCTGCCATCTTCTCCAATTTTTGTCTCTATGTCGTATCCTCCCTTTTTGGTCCCCGCATGGGTCAACTTTATTTCTCCCGGCTCACCTAAAAATCGTGCGTCAGCTGGCTGATTGGGGCTGGGCCGCCAAGCGCCTCCCTGCGCGCTGCCGGAACCTTTTTGTTCCCATAAGCTTTGAACAAAGCCAGCTTTACTTATTATTATACCAGACACTGTTGTAGTGTCAATTGTTTTATCATCTCTCAAAGATTGCCGTGAGCTGGATTCATAGCTTACTGTGACAATATTTCCTTGCATTTCTGGAAAAGACTTATGATAGCACAGTATGCAGTCTGGCTCTACACGGCGCAGCATTTCCTCATAGCCACGCAGAAAATATTCCTTTTGATCAGAGTGGTTCCCTTGGTCTCTCCCTGCCTGGTTGCATGCAATGAATTGTGGATTTAGCAGCTTCGAATGATATAGCTTCGCCTTTGGAACCGTAGGTATCCCAAAGGCAAGGCAAATAAAAATCACCTATTGCAGTCCAAACCCTGGGGGTTCAGATTGCAATAGGTGATTCACTTGGTGCCGCCGACCGGACTTGAACCGGTACGGTATCGCTACCGAGGGATTTTAAGTCCCTTGTGTCTGCCTATTCCACCACAGCGGCACTTGACCTTAAATATTATACTGCATTATTTATAAAATGTCAAGCTTTTTTAAAGAAATACATTGAATTTATTTTATAATTTTATGTAATAATATAACTGTTAAATAAAATAAAAATCTTTAATATAAATTGTGGACAGGCGTATTTTGTATAAAACGCAATTTATGGCAACACCGCACAAAGCACTTGCAAACCAATGAAAAATAAGGTATAAAAAAAATATGAATAAACAAATAAGTCTGTCCGTTCTGAACGATGAACTGTTACAAGTACGGACAAAGAAAAAAGAATTTTTGGAACAGATAGAGCGGATAGTTCCGTGAGGCGAGTGGATAACACTCATCAAGCCGTGCTATTACAAAGGAGAGCGCGGGAACAAGCCTTATGAATTGGAACTAATGCTGAGGATCTATATCATTCAGAATTTGTATGATCTTGCCGATGAAGCAACTGTTGCCGAAGTTGTGGACAGCCGTGCGTTTTCGGATTTTTGCGGAGTTGAATCAAGCAATCAAGTTCCTGATGGGGATACACTCGGCCGGTTCAGGAATTTATTGATCAAAAACAGTCTTCAGGAAAAGCTGTTTGCTCAGGTTGTTGAAATGTTAAAAGCAAAAGGTATGATCTTGAAAAAAGGGACGATTGTTGATTCAACAATAATTTCTGTGCCATCCTCAACCAAAAACGCGGAAAAGAAACGCGATCCCGATGCGCATTCTGTCAAAAAGGGAAATCAATGGTTCTGATGTTGTATAATAAAACTTGACACAATCCAAGCAAATGAATTATAATGAAAAGAAAAGGACGGTGTCAGAAATGGGACAAGCAAGGACATACACGGAAGAGTTTAAGGCACAGGCAATAAAGCTTGCGAAGGAGGTCGGAACAAAGAGAGCGTCGGAAGAGCTAGGCGTGCCGAAAAACACTCTGGGAACATGGGTGCACAAGGCTAAAAAAGGAGAGGTTGATCCCGGAAAGGGAGAGCAAATGCCGGGAACCGCATTGACGCTTGTTGAGGAAAACAAAGAGCTGCGCAGGCAGCTAAAGGAGCGTGACAAGGAGATCAAGCGGCTCAACGAGTTGAACGAATTTTTGGAGGAAGCATCGGCTTTTTTCGCCGCGAGCCGTCGGAAGTCGGGAAAATCGAACGATTGAAGTTCATAGCCAAAAAGACAGAGGATGGCGCAATTAAGGGAAAGATCAGCTTTTATTGTAAAGCGTTGAGTGTATCGCGTCAAGCGTTTTACAATCATTTGGAAAATCGTAACAAACCGTGGAAGCACGAATACTTAGCTATTTAGAGATGAGCAAAGCACCAAGTAAAATGTAAACACCAAACAAAGTAGAAAAAACGAAATGAGTAGTTTCAAAAAAAGAAAACACCAAAACAAACCTTGCCGCAAAAACAACAA
>JAAWSH010000247.1 GCA_022801475.1 Acutalibacter sp.
CGAGGCAATAGAATGATACTATCATGATAATTGCCAATACTTCCGTGTGATCAAAGCTATTCATTATTTCTGTAATATCATACCGCCAATCAATCGGCATATCTGACGGAGAATCAGCGTTAACTGTGGGAGCTGTCACTTCTTGTGTGATACTATTCAATCTGGAAAATTGAATAAAATTGAATGGAACTAATACAACAATTAAGGACAGCAAAAATGCAAACCATATACGATAGTGATTTCTTAATGAAATCTTTTCTTTCAATATTTTTTTCAGCAATATAATTATTATAACCAATGCAATACTGCTGATGTTACCAATTAAAAAACGAGAAAGAAACATAATGAACGCCTCCTATTTTCTGCGCTTGGCGTCTAAAATGGCTTGCAAATCATTGATTTCTTTTGCCGTTAGGTCCTGTTGATTTAGCAGACTTACCACCATCTGATTTACTGCACCGTCAAAAAAGCGGTTTGCAAATTTTTTACCTGCAGCTTCAAAATATTCGTCTTTCTTTATGATCGGAAAATACACAAAAACGCGACTATCCTTTTCGTGCGCAATAACGCCCTTTTTTTCCAAACGGGAGAGCATGGTTTGAATCGTTTTGGGACTCCACTCTTTATCCTTGGATAATTGTTCAACAATATCATTTGTGTTAATCGGCGCATATTTCCAGATGATATTCATCACCATAAACTCGGCATCAGAAATTTGCGGCAAATTAGACATAGTATTCCCTCCATAATCTTCAACAGGTAATGCCATCACGAAATCTTACATTTGTAATATTATTATACCGTTTATCTAATCAAAAGTCAACGGCTCTCAAAAAAAACAAAAAGCTCCAGCAAATAACCTCCAAATGGGAAATGGAAGCGGTTTTGGCAACCGCATACCCAAAAACCATTCGGAGGTTATTAACATGAAGAATGAAATAAAACAAAACCACTCGTCCTACTGATGCCAGTATTTAGCGTCGGTGTCTTGCACAATCGATGAGGACGTGGATACGGTCCTCCTTATATAGCAGTACTTTACAGATAATTCCCTTTCTGCTCTTCCATGTAGTGTGTGTCAAATCCAGGACTTCCCCATTGATCTCCGCCCCAACAATCTGATCGGAAAGGTGAGAAAGAATCTCCTCATACTCCTCAAGGCTGATTTTGGTCTTACAGGGCAGCTTTCCGTCCTTTTCCTGGCAGGTATAGGATATTCCTCTTGGTGTGCTTTCCATGACCAACTCGCGCAGTTCCCCATGCTCTCCGCAGAAGAGACGCAGCATATCCCAGGAGCCTCGAATCATATACAATGTCTGTTCCCCCTTTACTTGAAATATATCATCCGTTCGATTAAAAATCCCACTATGACAAAAGGTGCATATGGAACCGGAGCCTTCGTTTCTTGCCCGCCTAATACGCGGTAAAGGATCAATAATATTGTGGCGACTGCCATTACAATGATAATCCCATTTCCCAAACAGGCTGCAAGGGCTGTCATCATAATCACATCTCCGCCGCCACCGCCAAAGAAGCAGGCAAGAATCAGATAGCACAGGGCAGTTATCAACGTCATGGTTATGACTTCAAATAGCCCTGGCCCCATCTGAAGAATTTGACCGAATGCTCCTAATGGGATTACAAGAAACAAAAACAATTCAATCGGTATTTCATGGTACCGAATGTCCTTGGCTGTGCTGTAAATGAGCACAAGGAAAACTAGAAGTGTCATAATAACAGTATAAATCATAGCGAAGCCCCTTTCTTTGTGTTCCATAATAAGTATGAAAGAATTTGAACGCAAAAAAGAAAGCCTCCATCTGGAGACTTTCTTTTTTGTTCTACCAAGCTATATCTTTCGCAAACAGCTTTCTCAGGTCAAAACGATATGTCCTTGCGAATATGTCATGCCTCTTGCAGTCTTCCATACTCATAGATTGTATCACTGGGAAGGTCGATCCTGTCGTTCCAGAATACGCAAGTACGGCTCTTGTCAAGCTTCACTTGATTAAATAATCCGTGGATCGCTATCAAATCCTGATAGCTCTCAATCTGTTTGATGTCATCCATCACATCGTAAACCACAGCTTTTCCGTCATCGAATATCACGCTCAGGATGAAATTCGGTAATGGTTTTACTTCCTTGATACGCGGTAGCATAGACAGCACCTCCTTATTGCAGTGGGGGCAGCTTTTTTAAATTCTGAGTATCCCACATCTGTAAAAGCTCTGTTTGATTCTTTTTCATCCACTCTTTCACGAGATCCTGTGCCTTTCTTGGGAGATCGCCCTCAGTCATTTCCATAGTTCTGAGATCAAAGATACCTATGTTCTCACCATACAGTGCATGAAGGTGGCTTGGTTCGTGTTCTCTGGGCTTAAAGAACATCTTAATAACAATGCCGTAAAACCGGCTTATTTCTGGCATAACGCTCTCTCCTTGCTTCTATCCTCTATTATATATATTATACTCGGTTTCATTGCGTTTATCAAGAGGAAGCGCTGAAAATGAAGGCCTTCTTCGAGAATTTCTTCTCATGCAGTTTTCTTTTTCAGCTTCTTTTTCCCACGAAAAGACTGAAATTCTTTTTCACTCTGAACGCTGACGATTTCCCACGCGCTTGTTTCCAGCCACTCCATATCGATTTCCAGTGACTGTGTGTACCAGACACCACTGATAATATCGTAAAATATTTTTGTGCCGCTGTCACATAGCGTTACATAGATCCGGTGGACCGGCCGATCCTTTTCTGTCTCCTGCCCGGCTTTTCCCCAGTAGGCAACGCTTTCTATTTCCGGCCGTTTGTCTCCGCAGACGGCCGCAGTCTCGCCGTTCCGGTATGCCTCTGTAAAGCGATTCAGCAATTCTATGGTAACTTCCGCATCAGAGAATGCCGCATGATATTGAACCGCCTTGATTCCAAAGTAATTTGCCACCGTTTCCAGACGGTAGTTTTCCACTTGATCTCTTGGAATAAAATCATGCGCCATCATGAGTACATCGAAGGAGTCCCGGGGACAAAATAAGCCGCCGTTCCGATAGAAATATTGCCGGAGGAATAAATCGTCAAAGCCAAGATTATTGTACCCGGCCACCGGTCGGTTTTCAAAGAAGAACATCACTTCTTCCAGGCATTCGTCCTCATATGGCGCCTGAGATAGCTTTTCCGGTGTAATTCCTGTCAGATCAACAATTTCATCCGGGAGAGAAATGCAATCCGGAAGCCTGAAGTATTGGTGGAGCCGGTCTTTTTCTGTAAACTGGATACCCTGTCTCTGTACCCAGATTGCCGCCACTTCAATTACCCGGTGGAAAATGGGGTTGATCCCAGTGGTTTCAAGATCATAGACAATCAGATTGTCACACTGGGATAAACGCTCCTGAATCTCCTGGATGGCCCTCTGGCTTCTCCAATAACAAAACACTTGTTCTTTTCCTTGCAAATTCTCACCTCCTATGCTGCCTGCTGATTGGAGGACCCTCCCCCATGCTCCTGAAGCCATCGCTGGCAGGCTTTAATCTGGTTCTGCCGTTCCGGGGAGGTGACGCTCACCTGTTTCGGATAGACATATGCTACGTACTCCAGCGATTCAAGGTCCACTTCGGCCAACTGTTCAACCGTATAGTTTTTGGACTTCTGCCGCCCTATCGTCACTATCGTTTTCTCATAGCTGGTAGGTTCCTGATTCTTTTTATTTGCAGGTTCATGCGCTTTTGGACGCTCCGCCTGTGGAGGATTCGATCCTGTCTGCACGGGAGTCTGCCCCTGATTCCTATTTTCCGTCTCCTGCACCCCTTGATTCGACTGGCGTTCTTCCCAATCTACAAGGAGCTTATAGTCTTTTGTAGGCAGAAGGAGAAAATGGACAGCTGCATCATCAAAGGCCCGCTTAATTGCCATTTTGACAGGATACTTCTGCGAAACCTCATTATTGAGATTTGCCTTTCCGGCCTCGCCGAAACCAACACTTCTTCTCCCGTTTTCATCCCAGATCATACATTTTACCGAGACTTTCTCGCTGTCACAGATGAATTTCACAAAGTCATACTGTGCCTTAGTCTGAAAACAAATCGCATTTTCTAGCACCTCATGAGGAGATAGAGAACCGTTTTCTGGAAAATCGATATTCTTGTTCATATACTCACTGTAAAGCTGCATACTTCATTGTCCTCCCTTCGCCTTTTCTGTTTCCTGCAGATAATCGGTTATGCCGAAACATAACCATGCCCTGTCAATGCATCGATCTCGTTATTTCTTCTGTCTTCCTCCGGATCGTAAAATCCGGTTGTTAGAGCGTCCACTCCTATAGCTTCCAGAAAGTCAGCGATCACATCCGCTGTCTGCTGGTCAGGGGTGATAATTTCATAATCACAGGCAAAGTACTTCGATCCAGTTTCCTTAGATTGGGGAAGCAGTTTTATAATCATGTCATATACAGATACATCCTCCATAAATTCTACCAGCGCCTGCAGCATATCTGCTGTGGCCACTTTAGGGAACCGATATTTTTTCTCCAAATCCGGATGATAGGAGAAGGCGAACGTTCCTTTAGATTCCGCCTCTGCTGCAATCCCCTCCACCCCATCATAAGTGTAGGAGTTCAAAAAGCAATCTAAGGACGGATACCCTTTCTCTTCAGCATAACCTCTTAGGAATGTCTCATCAACTGCCAGCGTCTCCAAAGGCGTTTCGTCCCACTCTTTTGTCATTTCCAGCTCTTTATCTGACAGATCAGCGTATGTCGTCAGAAGAAGGTAACGCCCCGCGTATTTCTTAGTCAATCTTGTTCCCTCCATTCTCAACCAAACACTTTTATTTTGCTTTATCCTCATGAATGCGTAACCAATGCCCTTTCCCATATCTCCCAGGAATAACAAGCCGGTGGCGTTAGTTCTACTTGAATATAGGCTTTGCTCTTCCCGATAAAGGACTCGCTGATCAGTTCCTCGCCATAATCCTCCTTTAACTCTGCCAACTGTCCTTCAAACAGCATCTTCATTACCCTTTGGGCGCCGCGTTCTCTTAGAAACACATCGTCGCAGAACGTATCTGTTCCTTCGCTCGTATCAGAGAGGGACATTAAAACATAAATCCGCTTCTCTTTCTTTTTCTTAACTCGTTTCTTCATAGACAGACTATTCTCTCCTTTCTTCTCTTGAGGTTTCATTTTCAATATGCTGAAAGTTTACAACCTTAAAAGTTCGCAAAAAAAGCCTGTCGGACGGAAGTCCGGCAAGCTTCAGAATATAATGGTTTACGGTGTGAAAAAAATGAGTTGATTCCTTTCGACCTTCCCGGCAAAGCCTACATTGTAATTCCAGTATATGTACTCGTCAGCAGCCTTCAGGTCCTGTAATTTAGGCACAGCTTCATCCAAAATCAGTGAAACCGTGTTTTCATCCAGTTCCGCATTCAGAAACCGCACAAAGCAGGAAACTGCGTCCCGAATCTCTTTTTCCGCTGCCTGTTCAGTGACCGCTATCTGAACTCGACCGACATTCCCTTGCGGATTAAGAAGCAGCTCAGCCGATACATTTTCAGATATTGTTCCTCGGTATAGTCCAGCGCCCTGATATTCCAAATCTGTTTTAAAATGCGTTTCCAAGGTAATCAGCAAATCTGTGCTGTACGGGATATTCAACCCGTCCTCTTTCATGATGTACTCCTGTCCTTGATCCAGCGCCTCCTGGACACGTTCATCCAGCATAGGGGCCGCATAGAACATGTCATTGTCATCTGGCAATTCCATTTCCTTGCGGCGGTCATGCTCTGGCAAAGAAAAGTAATTGCACAGGATTATCACCGTAATCGCTAAAACCAATACGGCGAACATACAAATAAACATTTTTTTCATGGTGTTTTCCTCCTGTTTTCGATAAGCGGGGCAGGTTTCCCTGCCCCGCCGATTACCGCCTTGCATATTGTTTATCTTCCAGAAATACAGCGTCATATACAGCACGACGCAGCTTTTTGGCCGGAGACTCAGGCAATGTACAGTCCGCGGGCAGCTGCAAAAGATTGACAATTAAGTCATAGGCCCGGTATGTTGTCCCGTCAAAGGACTCTGACCGTTCCGGAATCAGGCGCAGCGTACGTTTCTTTCCTACCGCTTTCATGATTTTCAGTTTTCCAAACAGTCGGGAAAGGATTTCTTCAGGATTAGCAATGCGCAAATCTTGGAAATGCTTCATCTGTTTAAGAAAGCCCGAATATTTGGAGAGAATCTCTCTTGAAATACTCTCAGGAAAGGCTTGAATGCTCGCTTTCCCATTGTGCTCCATCAATATACCAGGTCCCTCTACAATGGAATCTCCTATTCTCCACGTAGGGAACGCCGACAGACTGGCATCGCAGGTATCAGATGTGGTAATACATATTCCGGGGATAAAATGATCCGGCAGCTGAAATTCCTTTTGAAAGCGTGTCCCCATATCCGGAAATTCCAGGTAAACGGTACTCACAAAGGAATTGACTTTCCAGCTATGACAATGCGGACGTTCCTTTGCCATCATCTGCAGCGCGTCAACCACATCCTTGAAAATCGTCTGCGGAATATACTGATAGTGACCGGAGCCCAGCATCATAATTTTGCGGATTCCACTGCCAGGCAGGGTACGAATCAAAGCTGTCAGGGTTTGCGGCTCATTTTTCAGCCTTCTTGCGATAAATGCAGTCCGCTCCACCGAAGTATCATAGATCGCATCTCCATACAGCTTTATACGCGCACATAAGGATTCTGCCAATTTCGGCGATGTAAAATAGAATTTCTTCTTATATCGGATAAATAGGCGGCTCTGCTCCTTTGATTCTATGAAGAGGTCTTTTGACCCGCCTTTCTCCAATATCTGCTTGAGTGAAATCGCTTGGAGCGACTCCAACTCCGCAGAAAAGAAATCCTGAATCCGACCCAGACAGATGATTTCTTTATTCACGATATCCGGTGACGGCGTAATCTTGCCGGAGAAGGATAGACTAGGTATAAAACTGTTCTTCAAAACATCCGCATCCACTACCGGCAGCAGCTCCATCTGTTCTGTTGCCATTGACATCGTAAACGTGTTCGTACTCAACTCGCTCACCGCGTCTAAGAACTCATTCAAATCAGTCCCTTCTAATGTAAATTTATCACTCAGCTCTGTACATAACATCAATTTCGTCCCTCGCTTTCCAACCTCAAGGCTTACTCCAATCGTCATATTCACTTCAATTTGAATATGAAAGACATTGACCTGATTTTGGATACAGCAAGAAACGGTAAGAGGCAGACGCCATTTTAAGCCGCCTGCCCCTTTGTTATGGACTAATTAGCCGAGATATCGCTTCTTTGGTAATTTGGAAAGAGGTCTCTTGACTGGACCTTGGAAACCAAAAATCCCGTTCCGACGTTACCTGCACGCGTACCTGGTTCGACGAGAGAGTGCTATAATCAATCCGCATGGATATGGGGTTATCAAAATCCGCACTGGAGGCTAGCAATAAACTGCTCATCATAGCAACCTTTCCCTGGTCTAGCGTGTTGTCATAGCTCATTCCATATGCCGCACTTCCGTCTGCAATGAGATCTGCCCTTGTCTGGGCTACGACCGCCCCCTGAAACAGATTGACGGTTTCTGCGACTCCAGCCATAAGAAACAGCCCTAACACACAAATCAGCGTACCCACCAGTATGCTTCCATTCCCTTTTCTCCAGTTAATCCTACGCATAATCTCCTCCTATGGATTGGATGCCGGCACTGCCGGCCTTTCAATCATCATTGTAATATCTGCGGTTACCGTTGAGGTTGTCCATGGCGAAATGGTATTGACCTTCACTTCAACTGTGCATTTGATCAATCCCCCCTTCTGCCATGTTGCGCCCATATAATTTTGCAGTGTAACCGTGGCAGAGCCTGCTTCTACTCCAGGAATTTCGTAAATCATATCCTCCACAATCAATTCTGCCGCCTGTTGCGCCTGTGCCTGATTTTCGCAGATGACTGCCGCCCTGGCTGCAGAATAAGTGGTATATTCCACGGACTGCCTGGCTATCCCCAACTGGGACGCCATAATCACTGCACAGAATACCAGCATGATTACCGGAAGAATCAAGGTGAACCCAATCAATTCTCCGCCGCCCTGTCTCCAATTTACTTTCCTTATAATACGATGCATATGATTACACCTCCTGCCAACCCGCAAAATATGTACGGCGCAAACTTCGCCTTTCTGCCCGTTCCAAGGCTGCTGTCAAATCGGAATTTGAAAAGGGAGCATATTCCGGCTCGAATGTCCTTTTGTGTCTCCTCTCTATGCCGGATTAGTTCTACCGACAAAAGCAGCAATGCGGCCGTCAGCGCGGTTACAGCAAGACAGAAGCCTCCATTCAAGGCTCCGAGTGCCATCAGCAGTTTCAAATCCCCCATGCCTATAATGGACAAAGTACCGGTTAAAAATAAAGCCAGTAACAGGATACAGCGCTCGACCCCTGCCCCCGCACCGTACTGCCAAAAGATATACAGAACTCCCAGCAGCATGGCAGGGAATGTGAGCCAGTTTGGTATTCTCCCCCATTTCAGATCCAGCAATGCCGCGGCTGCGGCGACCAAAAGAGAAGCTATGACTGTTATCTGATCCATCATATATTACGGCGTTACACCGCCGCCTCCGCCACCACCGCCAGTGCCTCCGCCAATATTGATGCCGTCGATCAAATCCTTAGCTTCATTGACCTTGTTTTCCGCTGCCGTGACGACTCCCTGTATTGCAATAGCTAAAACTGCCACGATTGCAATCACTAGGGCGAACTGGATCAGTTCCGCGCCTTCCTCCTCTTTCCAGAATTGTTTCAAGTATGCCATGTTTCCTGTCCTCCTTTCCAGTTTGTGTTTGACGTTATCCGTCATAGTAAGTATGAAAGATATTGAGCTTACATTGAAGAAATCTGCAGCATGATTGGAATCAACATGATTGCCAGAAGCGGAATGATTTTGAAAATCATGACCGGCAGCAAAATCGTATTGGATAGCTTTGCTGCCCGTTCCTTTGCTTCCAGGAGATTCGACTGCTTGATTTCTGCGGATTTCCTGACCACGATTTCTGAGATAGATATTCCCTTTTCATACCCGGCGATCAGCGCCAGAACAAAATCGGAAAATACACCGACATCATACTTCAGTGCTACCTCTTCCAACGCCCGCTGCCAGCTTTTGGCCCCCAGCTCTGTTTCGGCCATCACCAGCAGAAGCTCTTCTGATACAACACATGGGATATCCTGTGCGGTAGTTTTTATAGCAGACTCCACAGGAACGCCGATTTCTACCGCCGTAGCAAACAAATCAATAAACCGGGGCAGATCCTCCGCCAGCTTTTGCCTGCGCATTTTAGCCTGCTTGCCAAGCTGCTGTTCCTGATATGGTCCCAGGCAGAAAAATATAGCAATCCCCATAAGTGCGGCCGCAACATTTTTCAGTAAAATGAATAAAAGTAACGACAGCAAAAAGGAGGCGATCCCCACCATTCGCATTCCCGCCTCTCTTTTCCAGTTCGGTTCGATACGCAGAATACGACAGTTCCGGATATATTTATCGTAGGACATGCCCAGTTTTGCCGTTTTCTTCTTCGGGTCTGACTGTGAGAAGAAAGCGTCATATATTTTTTCAAAAAAATTGCTAAACAGCCACTCTTCCGAGGTCTGGCGTCCCATTTTTCTGGAGGCTCCCCCAAAAGCGGCTAGTACGAACAGAAACATGGACGCTCCTGCGCTGATTGCAATCCACATATCACTGCCCTCCTGTTCCGCGTTTCACTGTTTTCCGGATAACGGCTGATCCCACCAAAGTAAACAGAATAATCCCTATAAACACCCCGGTCATCACCGGTGTTTGAAAGAAAATCTCGATATACTGCGGGGATCCCATGACCAACCCAAAAATGATAATCAGAGGAAGGACATCCATGGTCAGGATCGTGATCCTTGTATCGGCGAACAGGCTTTTTATCTCCCGGCGCAGCAGAATCCGGTTGCTGATATTCCTTGCAACTGTCTCTACCACCTTTGCCTCGTTGCCGCCAAGTTCGTTCTGTAAAGCCAGGGAAAGCGCCACGTCCATCGCGTCTTCATTCCCAAAGTTTTGCGCCGCCCGCATAAACGCTTCTTTGACGCTGATGCCGACCTGCAGGTCAGAATCAATCTGCCGGAAAATTTCTTTGATACTTTCATGGATGAAAGGACTCTGGCACAGATCGGATACGGATTGCTGGATCGTAAGACCGGAACGTAGGGATGCGGCCATTTGCTGCAGTGCCTGTGCATACCGGTTTTCAAACTGTTTCTTTTTCCGCTCGCTGTTCAGACGAAGCAAAACCTCCGGTAGAAGCAGGCCCACCAAGCCTCCTGCCAGTGAAATTTCTATAGGCTGGCCGCTTATCATGAAAATAAGGAGAACTCCTACAAATCCGAACAGGCCGATTGCCAGATAGGTCTGGAAAGCAAGGCTGTTTCCGTATTGTTTCAGATGGAGGCGTAGTTTCTCTCCAATTTCGTCGAAGAGATCCCTCCGGCGTTCCCCATGTAATCCCCGCTGAGTCCTCAATTTCAGGATCAAAGCAAGGGCAAAGCAGAAAATAGCCCCGCAAACCGGCAAGAAAATAAAGCTATATTTCATTTCACTATCCCTCCTCTACACACGCTTAAAAATCGCTTCATCCACGGACATCTTATTCCCTTTCAGTTTTTCCAAAAGCTTTTTTGGAGTATAGCCGGTAGCCTGGAATTGTCCATCCCGGTACACAAAAACATCCTGCAGTTTTAGCTGACGCTGCTCTAACCCCGCCACATGAGTAATGTGAGTCACCTTACGGCTTCCGTCAACCATTCGGGACACATGAACAATCAAATCAAGCGCTTCTGAAAGCTGAATCGCCTGTGCCTCCGGAGTAAATGCGCTATCTCCGTACATGGAATATAGAATAGGCATTCGAGCTTTGATCAGGTTTAGTGGGGAGTTTGCATGCACTGTAGAAAGACTTCCCTCGTGTCCTGTACTCATTGCGCTGACCATATCTACAATGGTCTCATCGCGGATCTCGCCGACGATAATCCTGTCCGGTCGCATGCGGAGCGCATTTTTTACCAGGGAACGCACCGAAACCGACAGGACGCTGGCATCTCCCACAGCATGCCTTGCCTCCAGGCGCCGGATATTCATTCTGTTGTGTTTCAGTTCGCAGCTGTCCTCAATGGTCACGACCAGCTCATGTTCGGGAATCCCTAACAAAAGCATATTAAGAAGCGTTGTCTTTCCACTTCCTGTCCCTCCTGAGACGATAATGCTGGCTTTCCCTTCCACAGCTCGCATCAAAAAGTAAAGCATTTTTTCATCCAGGCTATGAAAGGACAGATAATCCTCCCCGGTATATACCTTATCCGGAAACCGACGGATTGTGAGCGTGGCCCCGTCTGGGGAAATCGGAGGAATTGTGGCATTGACGCGGGAGCCGTCTTTCAAACGGGCGTCTACCAAGGGCGTATGGAGATTGATTTGTCTGCCGACTGGCTGGATGATACGGTTAATAACCGTCATCAGGTGCGCCTCGCTGGTAAATTCCGCATCCGTAGCCTCTACAAGGCCGTTCCTTTCTACAGAAATGCGGTTGTATCTCTGAACAATGATTTCTGTCACCGACGGGTCATGCAGAAAAGGATCCACAGGGCCGAGGCCAATAATGCTGGAGAGTACGATTTTTTCTATCCGCACCTTTACGGTATAGTCATCCGCCTCCAGTTTTAAGATTTCATTCCGCACATAGTTCTTGATTTTCCCCTGTATCTCTTCTGTCAGGCCTTTTTTGGATATCTCCTCTTTGAAGTGATTGGATACCGTCTGAATCAGTTCATCGGCAAATTCCTGCTCTGAACCCGTCGGTCGTATGGTCATATTCCGGACGCTCTGCTCTGCCCGAATTTTCTTCTCCGTATCCTTGCTGATACGGTCTTTAAGCAATGACATTTACGATTCCTCCTTCCCGGAAAACATTCTCTTCCATAATCCTTTGCGCGGTTCCTCTGCCAGCAGCTTCTCACCCGTCTCGTTGAGATACCGGATCACGTTTCTCATTTGCTTTGTCATATCGTGTGAAGCAGAGAAGACAACCGGCTTCCCAAAATTGTTGCAGCGAATAATGGACGGGTCATGCTTGATCTTGGCCCAGCAGGGATAAGAAAAGCTTTCTTCCAGTTCCGAAACGGATATCCCTGTTGCCTTGGCCGACATAATATCATTAATAACCAAACGGATTTTCGAGCTGTCAAATTTGATAGACTCAAGTGTTCGGATCAGCATATCCAGGCAATGGGCGCAGGATATATCCTGCGTGACAACCAGCAAAGCATATTCCGCCTGCTCCAATGCCAGAAGGGTTGTATCCTTCAGGTCGTTTCCCGTATCATAGATAACAAAATCCATCCCCGCGTTCTCCCGCAGATTGCGCATGATAATCTGCAGCTCTTCGGATGTAATATCCAGACTGGCCGCATGGGACTGGGGAGCCAAAAGCGCATAAAGCCCGGTATCTTCTTTTTTCTGAAGAAAATCCTGAATTTCTTTTTCCGTATAGGATATCAAGTCTCCGTTTTCTCCACAGGAGAGCCGCTTTCGGACATCTTGCACCCAGGCCTCAATCGTTTTCCCTCTCATGTTGTAATCCAAGGCTGTACAGACGTCCCCAAATCCGATATCGAAATCAACGATACAGGTCTGGAACCTCCCCCTACCATGGCTGGTAAGCGCCATACAGCAGGCGAGCTGCGTTGCGACGGTTGTTTTCCCCACTCCGCCCTTTGTAGAAGTCACTGTTACCGTGACGGCCTTCTTTTCCAACGTGCGTTCCTGCTCTTTTTTAAGCAGAAGATCTGTTTCCTGCCGCACCCTGGACTCCCTAAGTTCCAAAATACTGGAAACCCTGTCTTTTTCCCGGTTTTCCTTTACCGGCTGGCTAGTAGGTCCGGCAGGCCGATGTATGCTTTGACGCCAAGAAGAAAAATCCTCACCGACTGGCTTCGTCTCTCGATTCCCGCCGCTTTCCGGTATAGGTACTGGCGACAGATGATCGGCGCGCTCGCCCGGCATTCCAAGCAGCATACTCAAAATCTGGGAAGAACTGCTTATCATGCCAAGGTTCGCGATATTTCTGGCCGCAAACTGTCCCTGCCCGTCCCGGGTCAAACAGTAACCCATCACCTGACTTGCAGAAAGTCCGCTTTCAAAGCCTTCAGGCAGTTCATCCAGCATATTTTCACAGATGACTACGATTTGGCCGGAAAAGGTATCCTCCAGGTCCCGGTATTTTGCTCCATCAGAAATCTCCGTAATCAGGCACTCGCATTCGTCCAATAATGCCCGCATTTTAACGTCATGCAGAAAATCCGCTCTTTTATCACAAATCACATAGCGTTTCATACCTTTCACCTCACTCCCCAACAGCTTCACTTGCGCTGCTTTCCGCAGGTACAGACGTACCTTCCGGCTGGCTCTCTGCAGGTGGCGTCTCTGTGCCGTTTTCTGCCGGCGGCTGCGGTTGTGCAGAAGGATCCGGCACAACAACTGTCTGCCCGGACGTCTCAGCATCGACAACAAAACCGCCGATATCGTATGCTGGCTGTTCTTCCACGGTATACTGATACCCTTGGCTATTTACCAATCCAAAGGTAATCTTGGCATAACTCATGGCATGAACCAGCTTTAGGGACTGTTCGTGGTCTACTTCCAGCGTGACACCTGCCAGCACCCCGTCCACTCTGGGAGCGGTCAAAACTCGGATATTCTGCAGAATGAGAAGTGTCTGCGCGTTGTTGTCATAACTGGCATATACATTTACATATGCCCCGCTGGAAAGCTCGTTCGTAACAGCCGACAGGTAATCGCTTGGAACAGTCACCGCTATGGAACTGGGCTTCATCCCCATCTCCACCTTACTGCCTCCGTGACTGGTCAGCATGCTTTTCATCAATGCTGTTCCGGCAGACACGTCATAGCGGAGTGTTCCGGCATTTTGGAGGATCTCTGTGTATTCGCTGGCGGTTACATAGCTTTTTCCGATATTGTTTGTTTCCCCCATCTCGATTATGGTGGCGTCTACCTCCATCGGCGTCAGCAGTTCCCGCGTCACCTGTGTACCGGCCGTACAATCGTTCCGGAACACATAGATTGTGGCACGCTGCGGCGCCAGGAACATATATATTCCGGCAGCTGAAATCATGCACAGCATAATGGCGGCGGCCAACACATAAACGATTTTTTTGTTGCTTTTCATGGTAGCTCCATTCTCCTTTCGTTTTTGGCTTCAACGTAAATATGAAAGAGATTGTTTCAAAAGTCTAAAGGAGCGTAGGAACCACAAACAAAAAGCAGCCGGCAGTTCCGAATAAAAACTGCCGGCCCGAAAGCCTTATATTCCGTTTCCGCACAAGAAAGATGCTTCACGAAGCTTCACCAAAGCATCTCTTTTTGCCAGAATTTCATCCAGCTCCGCATTGCTGGGCGCTCCCACATTTAGTTTTGCGATTTTTACAAGAACCGGCTCGGCGTCCTTATAGTCCGCACACCGCGATGACTGGCAGATAAACCAGCCTATGGGTGACCTCGGCAGCCATTTGAGGATGTCGCGGTCTTCATACCGTTCCTCCCTAGCGATGGAACGGATTACCACTTTTACATCATCCTCCGACTTTAGCTTTCCAGATAAAATGATTCCTGAATTGGCGATCACACTCTTTGGAAGGTCTGAAATTTTTTGTGTAATTGCAAAAATGAAAAGACCATACCCCGCAGACTGATCCAGCACGCTTTCAAACTCTGACTGTCCGCCCAGGCTGACAAGAGAGCTACCGGAACCAGCCATATCGTTGCCCACTAGCACTTCATTTGCCTCTTCGATAATCAAGCAGGTTTCATACTGGTTTTCAGACAGGAACCCTTCCTCATGGGCCAATGCATAGCGGAAAAACCCGGAGACAACTGTTCCAAAAATGAAATTCTTAAAGGTACTCTCAAGCCCCTTGCTCTCCAGAATTGTTACATCGTCCGCCCCAATCAACTCGTCAATGCCAAGCCCGTCTTCCGAGCCGAACAAGCGCCGTTCAATACTGTACTCGCGCCCGAAGGCAGAAAGACGGTCCAAAAGCCGTGCGTAAGCATCCCTTGTGTCGTTGCCGGCCCGTCCTTTTGAATTGGTTGGATCGTCCAACATACGCTTAAAATACGTCATCCGTTCATATGCCTTCGTTAAGGTAACCTGAGCCGAAAGCTCGCTTACCACATCAGCCCAATTCGGCCGGTCGCAGGCGGCAAAAACCCCCGCTTCATCATATAGGCTGTAAAGAGTCTCGCCCAAAAGCTGCTTCCCTCGCTCCAAAAGCCCATAAGCCCGGCAATAAATTTCGATCATGGCGTCAATCCACGTCTGCGGCCAGACGCCGTGGGGAATCTTGCAGACATTGAGTTTCAGAGGGTGAAACTGGAGATTTCCCAGACTGTGGAACTTCAAACGCTCTGGCTCTACCAGCCTTGCCAACGCCCTCCAGTCCCGTTTCGGGTCCATCACCACAATTCTCAGACGTTTCCCAGTCCTCTTCCTGCGGACATGTGCAAGCTCTGCTACCAGACGCATGGCGGCCACCGTTTTCCCGGAGCGGGAAGCGCCGCAAACAAAGCCATGCATAAGCTCGCTCTCTGAAAGGCGGTATTCATACGGTGTCTTGTATCCCTGCTCCAGCGTAAACCGCTCTGCAGAAAGGACATTGCCGAGGAAAATCTCCCCCTTCATCATGCTGGGAACCGAGAACTTGGGAATATCCGCGACCTCTGCAAAAATACCGCCCTCGCTGACACGCGGCAGATGCGTATACGCTACATACTCCGATGGCAGTAAAACCGTAGAATATTTGTATTCCTCCACCCCATAATTGCGGATACGGGATGCGTCCACGGAAAACGCAGAAAAATGATACAGAAGATGTGCCTGTTCTTCTTGAGACAGATTCATAATCTGCACGGGTGAGATCATGGCGGCCTCATTCTGCCAGGTGGATTTGGCAAGGGCGCTGGCTGCCTCCAGGGCGTCTTCATTATCCGTTGCAATATACACATAGCTGTAAAATGCGCCTTGTCCCCGGAGCGCCGATTTGATGCGTTCATTCTGAAATTCCAAAAGTTCCAGAATATCCTTTACGCTCTGGTCTAGCCATTGATAGCTGCGGTTATACCCAATGCTGGGGCCAAGCCCCATACTTCCAGAGGTTCCGGACGTCATGGCCGTCGTCTGACCCACGGATTGGCCCTGGCTGTTGGAAATTCCTTTTCCATAGCCAAGCGACTGGCCGATTGAACGATTCTGCCCCCAGTTTTCTCCCTGTCCCTGGCTATAGCCCTGTGACTCCGACATACTTTGGGAATGCCCGACCGACTGACCCTGCGTGACACCATAGCTCTCGCTGACGCTTCTGGACATACTCTCTGAGAAAGACATTCCTTGGGAAGCACTCTGGTTCTCTCCTATGCCGATACTTTTTGAAAGCCCCTGAGACCAGCCGTTTGAGGCGCTCTGTCCAATGGACTGTCCTTGACTCATGCTGCTGTTAGCACCCCATCCCTGGGAAATGCTCTGCCCTTCTGATACGCCATAGCTTTCATTTACACCCCAGTTCTGTGAAGTGCCGATATTCTGGCTATGGGAAACGGAAGCGCTTTGCCCCACACTCTGGGTACTTCCAACGCTTTCGCTGCTTCCATACCCAAAACCATGATTGTATCCGATTCCAACCGAATTACTGTGCCCAACTCCCATAGAGGTTCCCTGACTCACGCCAAAGCTGCTGCCGGTGCTGTTCCCCACGCCGCTGGATTGCGATTCACCGCTTCCACCGTTAAAGCCGAACCCAAAGGCCCCGGCACTCCAGCCGTGATTCTCCGAACCGGAAACACCCTGGTTGTTGGAATTTCCGGAATTAAAGCCGGCGTTCATCCCATTGTTGACACTGGCATTCTGTGAGAATCCGGAGGACTGGCTTACACTGTTCCCGATATTTTCAGAAAAGCTCTGCCCTATGGAATGGCTGACAGAATTGCCAATAGAAACCCCAGAAGAACGGCCGAAGGATTCTCCCTGGCTGATTCCAAATCCTTGAGAGGTTCCGAAGTTATGCGAAGTGCCGATGTTCCGCCCTTGGCTCATATTTACATAAGTACCTTGGCTTTGGCTCATAGACTCGCTGATGTTCTGCCCTTGGGAGAAATTAACGCCCGCGCTCTCAGAAATATTCTGGTTTGTGCTGACTCCGTTACTGATCCCCATATTTCTTCCAAAACTGGAGCCTACGGATTCCCCCTGCGAAATACTGTGAGATTGAGAAAGGGATTCTGTCAACGAAACCCCGGAGGAACGGCCAAAGCTCTGACTAATGGATTCCGACAGGCTTTTCCCGACACTCTCTCCGTAACCGGTACTAAAGGATTCATTCTGTGAAAAGGATACGCTGTCCGCATCCGTATACGCATGGCTGGAGCCCTTGCTTTGTCCCATATTTGCCGCAAACATCATCGGCATACTCAGGTTCATGGAGACAGATTTCACACCTTGGAGCTGCTCGTTCCACGCAGACATATCATCCTGTGTCCGCAACGCCCATGCTTTCAGCGTCTCCAGCCGTACGGGAGATGACAGAATCTCTATCGCATACTCATGGTCGCTCATGCCCGTAATAATTTCTTCTATCGTTCCTTGGCTCTGCGGATTCAGGTTTTTACCGCCAAAGCCTTTATTCCCGGCATTTTCTCCGCCTCTGTTTGCCTTTGGTATGCCGCGGACTGCCGTAATGTGCTGCATGCCGAACATCTTCTGGCGAAGCCATTCGCTCTCCTGTGCCTGCAAAATGCGCATTTCCAGCACTCGGTATGTACCCTGTAGCATGGACAGTAAACCAAGGAAATCCCTGTGTGCAATCTGCTTAGCCGTCTCAATATCGTACCCGACGCCCTGCACCCCATACAGATAGAGAAGCCCCAGCGCAACAGGCCGGATGATATTGCAGATTACCGTTACCATATTGTACTGTCGTTCGTAGACGCCAGCCAAAAGCTGCTCCTGCATATCCATAATGGATAGGGATTGCTTGGCGTCTTTGGGCAGCCGGATCACGCGGGCAAAGCAAAGGGCTTTATAGATATGCTGCTTCTCCCCAGTATCCGGGTTCATAACTTCAAGCTCATAACACAAATAGTTGAGTTTTCTTTCCTCCACAGGGCAGCTCTCATCCTCCTGATATTCCGCCCAGGAATCCAAAACCCGGATATCATCTGCCGGAGCGGGAGCACCGCGGCCTAAGATCCGTTTCAAATCATATACCGATAACATTCCCCTCACCTGCCTTTCCCGGGCGGATCATTCTCACGGATACCCCGAAGCTGGTCAAAAATCTTTTGCCTGGAGGCTTTCCGTCGGAACAGGACAATCTTTTTGCCCTCCATCACGATGAATCCAATAGGAACCATAACGGCGACAATCCAGATCATATACTCCAGAAAACCTGACAGAGAGGCGTTGGAAGCGGCAGGCATGGCCTGCGTATACGTTGCCGCCAGCATTTCGCTGGTGGTTCCGGAGACGAGCTGTACGATTTGCTGCAGACCGAACATTCCGACTAAATACCCGACAATCGTCCAATGCGTTTCTGCAATGATTCCCTTCCTGTGTGATGGAAGGATCAGCGAGCACACCGCTCCGCTTCCCCACATCAAGGCTACCATAGGCGCCATCAGATTTTGCCCGAACTGTCCGAACCGTGTGACAATGACAAGACAAAGCACCAGGATAGCGGCGGGAAATCCAATAGCAAAAAAGTATCCGGAGAACTCTTTGCTGGATATTCCCTGCTTATATGTGATTCTTTCCATACTGATCACTCCTTTCACAAGGAGAATGCAGGATATTAGGGGAAATAAATAAAAAGGCCAATCTACAAACGCAGATTGGCCTTTATCGGAGATATTCTATTTTCTCGGCTCAATTCGGCTATTCCCACTTAAAGTATTTGACTGCAACGCCTGTACAAATCACGGTAACAGCCATCATAACCGCAACCGGAATCCATATATGTTCTACCGGCTGCCCCAGTGAGGTTGCCTTCATGAGCTGGATTCCCTGGGTCAGCGGGAACAGAGATACAATCTTCTGCATAACCCCCGGCATGACCTCAAAGGGAAGCGTTGCCCCGGAAAATATCAGCATAGGGAAGTACAGCGCACTGGCAATCACACTTGCCAT
>JAAWSH010000004.1 GCA_022801475.1 Acutalibacter sp.
GCAGATTCTGGCCGAGGCCCACCGGGAGGCGGACTCTATTGTGCGCGCGGCGGAGGAACGGGCCAAGTCTCTGGTGATGCAGGAGGAGATTGTACGGCTGGCCCAGGCAAAGGCCAACGAAATGCTGGGCCAGGCCCAGGCAAAGTTTAAAGAGATGCGCAAGGCCAGCAACGAATATGTGGACGACCTGATGCGCCGCACGGATGAGTCCCTTTCGGAAAGCTTGAACGAACTGCGCAAGACCCGGCAAAATATTAAGGCTTCACAGCGAAATGCACAAATGTAAGGCCTATAACTTGTTTTAAATCCACAATTCTATACTGAAACGCTTTTTCCCTTCGCAAGATATAGCGAAGGGAATTTTTGTTCTCTCCAGATAGGGTCGAACATGCCTTCGGCCCTGGAAAAGAGCGGCTTTACGCAAGATTTAGCGGTTGCTTTTAAACGGGAAATAGGCTATAATAGTGGTACTAAGTGGGGTGAAGTGGGTAAAAGTGCCACGTTAGGGCACTAAGTATCAACCGGGCGGCAAAGTGCTGAAGACAGGCTGTGCCGGACTAAGGGCGCATGGCGCCGGAAAGGAAACAGGCGCTATGCTGACAGGTGAGCATCGGCACAATATGGACCCAAAAGGCCGGGTGACGGTGCCCTCTAAGTTCCGTGAGGACTTGGGGGATAAGTTTTATGTCTGCAAGGGCTTGGATGGCTGCCTGTTTGTTCTTTCAAATGCTCAGTGGGACAAGCTGATGGAAAAGGTAGCGGCCATGCCTTTGGCACAGGGCAAAGGCATTCAACGCTATTTTTTTTCCGGCGCGGCAGAGGTGGAGCCGGATAAACAGGGACGTATTTTGATTCCACCAAGCTTACGGGCCCATGCGGGGCTGGAAAAGGATGTAACCGTCATCGGCGCGGCAGTGCGGGCCGAGATATGGGATACTGCTCGCTGGGAGGCCTATTGCGCACAGCAGACAGACGCGGACATTGAAGAGAGCATGAATCTGCTGGGCTTCTAGAAACTTCTAAAAAGCGAGCCGGCGTTTGAAATAATTATGAAACTTCTCTGAAAAAAGGTTCTGTCCGCTTCTTTCAAGGTGGTAGGGACTTTAGGGGGGGAGAAATTCCTAGCGGGGAAAGGCAAGGCTTTACGTTTCCCGCTGCCGTCCGAGGGCGGCAGCCAGGACGGAAGTCCAAAAGCATTTGAAAAGAAGGAAATCCTGTATCCCCATATTGTACAGGAACAATGATTTTATGTCAACTACCGTAACCAACAACATGTAAAGTTGGCTAAATATTTCCCGCAGCTGGGAAGGAAAGGAAGAGCCTCATCTTGGGGCCGGGTGGCGTTTATGGGATTTGAACACATCCCGGTATTGTTTCGAGAGACCATTCAGGCCCTGAATATCCGTCCGGATGGCCTTTATATTGATGGAACCGCCGGCGGTGGGGGACACTCCCAGGCTATTTTGGAACAGTTGGTCACTGGCCAGCTGTTGTCCATTGACCAGGACCCAGACGCGGTAAAGGCCGCAGGCCAACGGCTGAAGTCTTTTTCCAACAGCAGGGTGGTCCAGGGGAATTTTAGCGACATGGCCTTATTGGCAAAGGAAAACGGTATGAGCGCTGTGGACGGGGTGTTGTTAGATATTGGCGTTTCCTCCCACCAGCTGGACACGGTGGAGCGGGGGTTTTCCTACCACCATGACGCGCCGCTGGATATGCGAATGTCCCAGGAGGGGCAAACGGCGGCGCAGCTGGTGAATACGCTGCCCCAGGAGGCGCTGGCGAATATTATTTTTCGCTATGGCGAGGACAAAAGTGCTGGGCGCATTGCGGCGGGCATTTGCCGGGCCAGGGAAGAGACGCCTATTATCGGCACGGCCCAGCTGGCGGAGATTGTAAAGCGCTCTGTTCCGGCGGCGGTGCGGCGGGCCGAGGGGCATCCGGCCAGAAAGACCTTTCAGGCCCTGCGCATCGCCGTGAACGGTGAACTGGACCGGCTTCAGAAGGGGCTGGAAGCGGCCTTTGGGCTGTTAAAGCCCGGAGGAAGGCTGGCGGTGATTACCTTCCACTCTCTGGAGGATCGGATCGTTAAGCGGCAGATGGCCGCCTGGTGCCAGGGCTGCATATGTCCAAAGGACTTCCCAGTGTGCGTCTGTGGACATAAACCAGAGGGAAAGCTGGTCTATAAAAAGGGCGTGGCCCCTTCCAAAGAAGAGGTGGCAGAAAATCCGCGTTCTCGAAGCGCGCGGTTAAGAGTGTTTGAAAAGAGCTAGCGGGTATTTGGGGCGAGTGAACAGCTGGGCGGCTTTGTAAGCCGTAGGATGCGGAAAAGCGCGCCGGTCAATGGGACCGGCAGGGGGAGGCAGACTGATGGCACGCCAGACAGAAGCATATGATTTTTCTCTTTTTGAGGAGAGAATGGGGAGCGCGGCGCCCATTTTAGAGCCTAGAATACAGGAACAGCCGGAACAACGTCCTGACAATGTGGTGGAGCTGCCAGAACAACCGCAGCAAAGTCCAAAGCATCAGCGCGGCTTTCTTCGTATGGCAGCGGCCGCTATTTGCTTTGCGATCATTTTTGCCACGGCTATCAGTGCTGTGTATAGCGAGGTGCAGCTAACCGAGTTGACCGAACAGATCAATAACACAAAAAATTCTTTAGCCGAGGCAGAAAGCCTGGAGATTCAGCTGAACATGCAGGCGGCACAGAAGATGACCGAGGCGCAGGTGGAAGAGTACGTCATGCAGCAGTTGGGCATGAGTAAAATGACCGGCGCACAGGTTACATACCTGCACATAGCCTCGCAGGATAAAGGCACTGTAGTGCAGGACATAGAAGGCGGTTCTCCCATTGACCAATTTTTTGAGATGATAAGGTCTTGGCTGGCCGGGTAATAAGCGGGGCTGGCCAGGAATAAAATAGAATGGAGGAAATAGAGAGGGCCAAGGCGGTTTTTTGGCCCTCATTTTGTTCAATACATAATGGGAACTACCCATGACGGAAAGGAGTTTGCCCGATGGCAAAGGGGACTACGGAAAAAATCAGAAGAAAAGCGCTGGGAATTACAGCGGCTCTAATAATTCTGGGATTTGGAGCGGCAGCGGCCAGCCTGTTTAACTGGCAGATTCTCCGGGGGGAGGAAATGCGCGCCAAGGCATTGGAACAGAGCTTAATGAATACTACCTTGCCTGCCATGCGGGGCTCTATCTATGACGCTACCGGCAAAGTGCTGGCACAGAGCGCCAGTGTGTGGACCGTGGTGCTGGAGCCCGCCTATTTGGCGGGGGATGAAGCCTTACGGCGTACGGTGGCCTCGGGGCTGGCCTCTATTCTGGAGTTGGATGAGGCTGAACTGTACGAGAAAACCGGTGATAAGAGCTCTTATTATACGGTGATCAAGCGGAAAGTCGAGACAGACATACGGGATAAAATCAATGACTTTAAGCGCAAGAATAAGATTGACAACGGCGTCCGGCTTATCGACGACTATAAACGCTACTATCCATACGGCACTGTGGCCTCTAATGTGCTGGGTTTTACCGGTTCTGACAACCAGGGTCTGGGAGGCCTGGAAAGCGAGTATGAAGCCGAGCTTAGCGGCAGCGCCGGACGACTGATTGCCGCGAAAAATGGGTGGGGCACTGATATGCCCTTTGAGTATGAGCAGGTGGTGGAGGCAGAAAACGGACATGACCTGGTGCTTACTATAGATGAGACGGTACAGAGCATTCTGGAAAAGTACCTGGCCCAAGGCATTGAGCGAAACAATGTGGCGGCCGGCGCGGTAGCCATTATGATGGATGTAAACACTGGAGGGATCATTGGCCTGGCTACCAACCCCAGCTTTGACCCAAACGATCCCTTTACCATCCAGGACCAAAAGCTACTGACAGAGATTGCCGCCATGCCCGACGGAGATGAGAAGGATAAGGCGGAGTCTAACGCCCTGAACCTGCAATGGCGGAACAAAGCGGTGTCCGATACCTACTACCCGGGCAGTGTGTTCAAAATGTGCACCGGCTCCATGGCGCTGGAAGAGGGAGAGATCACTGAAAACAGCCAGTATACCTGTACCGGCGGCGAGAAGCTGGAGGGAGTTAAGGATCCGATCCACTGCTGGCAGCGGGCCGGCCACGGCACCACTACATTCCGGGAGGGTCTATGTAACTCCTGTAACCCTTGGTTCATGCATATCGGCGATTTGCTGGGAGTAGATAGGTTTTGCAAATACCGGGAGGCATTTGGATTTACAGACGAAACCGGTATTGATTTGCCCGGCGAAGCAGATAGCCTGTACCATCCGGCGGATACCATGCTGCCTATTGAGCTGGCTACAGAATGCTTTGGACAGAACTTTAGTATTACGCCTATCCAGATGATCAGTGCCTGCGCGGCGGTGGCCAACGGGGGCAACCTGGTGCGGCCCCATGTAGTGGACAGGATTGTAGACAGCAATGGGAACATTGTGAAAACAGCGGATACCAGTTACCGCCGCCAGGTAATCTCTGAGGAGACCTCAAGCATAATGACCAGCATCCTGCAGCAGAACGCGGCTTCGGGCACGGCTAAGGGCGGATATGTGTCTGGTTACCGCATCTGTGGAAAGACCGGTACTTCAGAAAAAGTGGCTAAATTCTATGAGGATAAAGCAAAGCACGCGGACGACCCGGAATATGTGGCGGAAATGGAGTACATAGCCTCCTACTGCGGCTTTGCTCCGGCGGAGAACCCCCAGTATGCCCTGTTGGTGTTTTTCGACGAGCCTGACCGGGCTTTGGGGAACACCGGCGGCAACGCGGTGGCGGGCCCGATCTTCTCCGCCATTATGCAGGAAGCGCTGCCCTATCTAGGCATCGAAGTGAAATATACAGAGGATGAATATGACCGGCTGGATATGGTCACACCCTCTGTGGTGGGCCTTACTATTGCCGAAGCCCAGAAGAAGCTGGAGGAGCAGGGGCTTGGCTATGACATTGTGGGCAATGGAGAGGACTGGGAAAACAAAGTGGTAGAGCAGATTCCGGAAAGTGGCTCTACCGTGCCGAAAGATGGTATGGTGGTGCTGTATACCCAGGGCTATGGTATGGATGAGGCCCTGGTAGAGGTACCGGACTTCTTTGGCTATGATTTTGTAAACGCCAGCTATCTTGCATACGTACAGGGCCTGCAAATCAGCGTAAACGGTGTGACAGAAGATGGCGCGGTAGTTTCTTTGCAAGGGGTGGAGCCTGGCGAGAAGGTGAAGCAAGGAACCGTTATTTCCCTTACCTTTGCGGCGGAGCTGAACACCGAGACCTATGTAACGGATCTGCCGGACTAGTAAGGCGGCAGCTAAAAGCTGGGCCAGATTCTTTAGAACTGAAATGTAAAAGCGCAAAAGGAATCGTTCAACAGGAAAAGAGAGGGTTGCAAATGAACAACAGTTTCCTATACTTTTTGGCCGCGCTGGTGGCCTTTGCGGTCACGGCTGTGCTGGGCTGGTGGCTTATCCCTTTTTTACACAAGCTGAAGTTTGGCCAGACCATTCGAGAGATCGGACCTAGCTGGCACAAAAAAAAGCAGGGAACCCCCACCATGGGAGGAATCATGTTTATTTTGGGTATTGCGGCGGCGGTGTGTTCCTGCGTTCCGGTGTACTATGGCTGCACAAAGGGCGAGGGCGGGCTAATGAGCGCCAAGGTCTTTGCGGGTCTGGGCATGGCCCTGGGCTATGGGGCCATTGGCTTTATGGACGACTACATCGGTATTACCAAAAAACGCAACCTGGGGCTGACAGAAAAACAAAAACTGGTCTTACAGTTTTTGGTGGCTGGAGCCTATCTGCTGGCCCTCTACCTGGCTGGGGGCGGAACCACTACCATTCTGCCCTTTATTGGGCAGATCGACTTAGGGCTGGTCTATTATCCTTTGGCGGCTATTCTCATTGTGGGCCTGACTAATGCGGTGAATTTTACAGATGGCGTGGATGGTCTGAACACCAGTGTCAGCCTGGTGGTGTTCATTGTCCTGGCTATGTGCGCGGGGATTCTGTCCATGACAGGGCTGTCGGTAATGGGTGTGGCCGCGGCTGCGGCATGCATCGGCTTTCTCATCTGGAATTTCCACCCAGCTAAGGTCTTTATGGGTGATACGGGCTCCCTGTTCTTGGGCGGCATGGTGGGGGCCCTGGCCTTTGGCATTGACATGCCTGTGCTTCTGCTGCCTTTGGGGCTGATTTACTGGGCGGAAATTTTATCGGTTGTGTTGCAGGTAAGTTATTTTAAGGCTACCCACGGCAAGCGCTTGTTTAAGATGTCGCCAATCCACCACCACTTTGAGATGTGCGGGTGGAGCGAGGTAAAGATTTGTGGTGTATTCTGCCTGGTTACCCTGCTGGGTGGAGCCATAGCCGTGGCTTGTGTACTGTTCGGGGTGTAGGGAACCGTGTTATAAAACAGGAAAATACTGGAGTTTGGAGGAATTTCAAACTGCTTGCACAGAATATCCATAGTATTGAAAGGAGTTGATTGCCTATGCCAGCAGTAGGCCGGACTGCCCGGGGCCTGGACCAGCCGCCCCGGCGGGCCCCCAGGTCCCCTGCCGCTCAGCCGGAAAAAAGAAAGCAGCGCCGCCGAAAGATGAAGTATGCCCTGTTCAGCTTAGGCAATGGGCTGGATATGCCCCTTTTTGTGTTTGTTATGGTTCTGCTGGCTGTGGGGCTGGTGATGCTCTTCTCCGCCAGCTATGCTGTCAGCTACTACAGCCAGGGCGACAGTTACTACTATATCTCCCGCCAGGGGGCTTTCGCGGCTTTTGGGGTGGTAGCAATGCTGTTGATTTCTCTTTTCGACTACCACCGCTTTCATAAGCTGGCCCTGCCCGTAGCGGGCGTTACGGTGGTACTGCTGGTCATGGTGTTGGTATTTGGCCCGCTGCTGCATGTTAAGCAAATTGCCCCTCCAGAGGGCGTGGCCTACCGCTGGCTGAATCTAGGGGTACAGTTTCAGCCCTCGGAGATTGCCAAATTCGCGCTGATTCTGCTCTTTGCCCACATGATCTCCATCTACGCCGAGAAGATGGGCACCTTCCGCTATGGGGTGCTGCCCTTTGTGGGGGTGTTGGGGCTGTTTGCCGCGCTGATTTTCTTAGAGAACCACATGTCCGGCACCTTGATTGTACTGGCGCTGGGGGCCATTATGATGTTCATTGGCGGCACCAAGCCCCGGTGGTTCGTCATTGGCGGCGCGGTGCTAGTTCTTCTGCTGCTGGCCTACCTGAGCTTTGGTGGCAAGGACGAGAGCGGCGAGGGTGGCGTGTACCAGATGAACCGCATCGCTGTATGGCTGAATCCCTTTGAGGGTGACCCCGACGATACCTGGCAGACCCGCCAGTCCCTGTACGCCATTGGTTCGGGAGGACTGCTGGGGGTAGGGCTGGGGCAGTCCCGCCAAAAGTACTTGTACCTGCCCATGCCCTACAATGACTTTATTTTCGCTGTGGTTTGCGAAGAGCTGGGTCTGGTGGGGGCGCTGGTAATTATGTTACTATTTGCCCTTTTAGTGTGGCGGGGGGTGTATATCTCGCTGAACGCTAAGGACCGCTTTGGCACCATGCTGGGGCTGGGAATTACCTTTCAGGTGGGCTTGCAGGCAGTGCTGAATATCTGCGTAGTCACCAATACCATCCCCAATACAGGCATCAGTCTGCCCTTTTTCAGCTCGGGAGGCACGTCGTTGATGATGCTCTTGGGACAAATGGGCATTCTGCTGAATATTTCCCGGAGTTCCAATGTGGAAAAGACCTAGAGGATAAGCACTCAATTACTAGGCCCTGTTTGAAAAAACGAAACGCCGTCTTATTACCCAGAAACGGCCCCATTCCGCGTCAGCAATCCTCGTGAATCGGAAGATTAACTAGTGGTTCTTTCCTTGAAATGGACCTCTTCTAGGCATATCCTCTATTTTCAAACAAGGCCTAAAAAGAAACAGGAAAAATTTTTAAAAAAGTTCCTTAAGGCAGCACCGCACAAAGACTTTGCGCACGAATTGCTGGCACTTTTTCCATCATAGTACAACCGGTCAACTGTGCGCAGCTTTCGCTTGTCAGAATCGCAAAACCATACATGGTTTGATGATCGGCGTTCCATGGAGTTGGCTTCGCCAGCTCTTGTGCACCTCTGACGAAAAGATGGACTGCGCAACTCACGCGCAGTCTTTGTACGGTACTGCCTTAATGCGGGTGTTGGGGCAAAGGTCCTAACATCGCGGACATAGAGCAAAATGGTTCGCAAGCGATATAGGAGAGGATAACCCGATGAGAGTTCTATTTACTGGCGGTGGTACCGCCGGACATATCAACCCCGCCCTGGCTGTGGCAGGGTATCTGCAAAAAAAGGAGCCTGATGTGGAGATTCTCTATGTGGGCAACCGGGGAGGCATGGAGGAGCGCCTGGTGAAAAAGGCTGGGTATGATATGGCCTTTATCACCATTTCTGGCTTTCAGCGCAAGTTAACCCCCAAAAACATTGTCCGTAATTTTCAGACGGTGGGGCGTATCTTTACTGCCACGGCTGAAACAAAAAAGATCATCCAGCAGTTCGCCCCCGATGTTTGTGTGGGAACGGGAGGGTACGTCAGTGGCCCGGTGATCCGAGAGGCGGCAAAGATGGGGGTACCCTGTGTTATTCACGAGTCCAACGCCTACCCGGGGGTAACCACCAAGATGCTCTCAAAGCTGGTCAAGACCGTAATGCTGGCCGTGCCCGACGCAAAACAGTATCTAGACTCCTCGGTGAATTGTACGGTTACTGGCAACCCGGTGCGGGGCGAGGTACTGGCGGCCCAGCGGGAAGCTTCCCGTAAAGCTTTGGGGCTAGACAGCCGCCCGCTGGTGCTCAGCTTTGGAGGCAGTCTGGGGGCCAGCGCCCTAAACCGAGCCGCCGCTTACATGCTGGCTCAGAGTGCCAAAGAGAAGAAGTACCAGCATATCCACGGCTATGGCCAGCACGATGAGAACTTTTTGACAGAAGTTCGAGAATTTGGCCTGGCAGCGGAAGAGAACCCTCAGATCCGCCTGTTGGAGTACATTGACAATATGCCCCAATGTCTTTCCGCAGCGGATTTGGTGATCGGTCGGGCCGGGGCTATGACCTTGACGGAGATTGAGGCAAAGGCCAAGGCGTCCATCCTGATCCCCTCGCCTAACGTGGCGGAGAACCACCAGTTCCACAATGCTATGGCGTTGGTACGCCGGGGAGCGGCGGAGATTATTGAAGAGAAGAACCTGACCGGCGAGGCTTTATGGAAAAAGGTGGAAAAAATCCTTTCCGACCGGGACCGGCTGCGGTCTTTAGGAGAGAACGCGGGAAAAATGGAGATCATTGATGCCAGCGAACGTATCTACCGGGTAATTAAGGCCGCCGTAAAGCAGAAGGAGTAACCATGGAGATACAGAAAATTAAGGAGCATCCTGAGTTGGTCCACCAGGCCGCCCTATGGTTTCAGCATTGCTTTGGCATTCCAGAGGAAAGCTACCGGAAGAGTATGGAGGTGATGCTGGCAGGTTCCGGCCCGGTGCCCGGATGGTATGTAGCTATGGATGGAGACCGGATTGTGGGCGGCCTGGGCGTTATTGAAAACGATTTTCATGACCGGCCGGATTTGACCCCCAACGTGTGCGCCGTATATGTGGACGAGCCCTACCGCTGCCGGGGAATTGCCGGGGCACTACTACACTTTGTTTGTCAGGACATGGCCCAGGCAGGAGTGAGGACCCTTTACCTGGTCACAGACCATACTTCCTTTTATGAGCGCTACGGCTGGGAATTCTTCTGTACGGTCCATGACAAGGAGGGGCCGGCCCGGCTTTATAGGCATGATATACCGCGCGTCGCGCCAGAACAGAAAATCTCCCTGTGTGGCGATGACTGCGCGCTCTGTCCCCGGTATCAAGCCCACAGCCAGGAGGAACTACATGCTGTAGCGAAGCTCTGGCATAAGGTTGGATGGCGGGACCGGGTACTGCCGCCAGAGGAGATACAGTGCAAGGGCTGTGCTGCTCAAAAAGAATGTACTTACGGTTTAAAGGAGTGTACCGCCGCGCAAGGAGTGGGAAACTGTGCCGCCTGCCGGGATTTTCCATGTAAAAAGTTGGAGGCTGTGCTGGAAAAGTCTCGGGAGGGAGAGGCTTTGTGTAAAGCGCGTTGTACGCCGGAAGAGTACACTGCCCTAGAGAAGGCTTTCTTCCACAAAGAAGAGAATTTAGAGTTTTTACGGAACCAGTGAGAGCCATAGAGAGCGGATAGAGCCGCCTGAAGGAGGAACGAACCTGGGCGGACCAGAAGCCCCTGGCCGCCTATTAGAGACAACGGAATGCACACAAATAAAAACACTTCATAAAATGGCATAGCTGATTTTAAATGGGGTGTTCTTATGATCATAATTGACGGCCCTGCTGAGCTCAGCGGGGAGATCACCATTCAAGGGGCGAAAAACAGCACTTTGCCGCTTCTTGCGGCAGCCCTGCTTTGCAAGGGCCAAACAGTGCTGCACAATTGCCCCGACCTTTCGGACGTAGACACCGCCGTTAGGATTTTGGAGCACGCCGGGTGCCGCTGCACCCGGGACGGTCCTGACCTGGTGGTGGACAACGCTGTGGCCCGCTGCGAAATCCCCGAGGAACTAATGCGCAGTATGCGGTCCTCCATTGTGTTTCTGGGAGCTATGGTAGCCCGCTGCGGCCAGGCCAGACTTTGCTCGCCGGGCGGCTGCGAACTGGGGCCGCGGCCCATTGATTTGCACCTGTCGTCCCTTCGGCGGCTGGGGGTGGAGATTGAGGAGAGCGGAGGCTGGCTGAACTGCCGGGCCCCAAAAGGGGTGCAGGGATCTTATGTGTCTCTGGCTTTCCCCAGTGTAGGGGCTACGGAAAACTTAATCCTAGCGGCTGTGTGCGGCCAGGGCACCACGATTATTGCCAACGCGGCCCGGGAGCCGGAGATTATGGACTTGGCCGAGTACCTAAACCGCTGTGGAGGCCGGGTGTACGGAGCAGGGGAGAGCTGCGTGATTATTGATGGAGTAAAAGAGCTCTTCGGCAGTGAACACCGGGTGATGCCAGACCGCATCGCCACAGTGACGTACATGGCGGCCGCTGCAGTGACCGGCAGCAGTGTGACCCTGCGGGATGTGGACAATACCCATATCCTTCCCATGTTAAGCCCCTTTGAAGAGTCCGGCTGTGTGGTTCGTCAGCTTAGCGGCTGCCTGAACATTATGGCGCCCCGGCGGCTAAACCCGGTAAAACATATCCGCACCATGCCCTACCCGGGTTTTCCCACCGATGCCCAGCCTGCGGTGATGAGTATGGCCGCAGTGGGCCGGGGCACCAGCTTATTTGTAGAAAACATATTCGAGAACCGTTACCGCCATGCCGAAGGCCTGCAACGTATGGGCGCGAAGATTAAGGTGGAGGGAAAAGTGGCGGTGGTAGAGGGAGTCGAGAGGCTAACAGGCGCCTCGGTAGAGGCAGCGGACCTGCGGGGCGGGGCGGCACTCGTGGTTGCCGGCCTTGCGGCCCAGGGCCGGACCCAGGTCAGCGGGGAAGCGTTTATTCGCCGAGGCTATGAGAACCTGGTGGGTTGTCTGGCAGACCTGGGGGCACGTATTAGAAATGAGGGAGAGGAAACGGGGCAATAAGTAAGATGAGCTAACAACATGGCACTGTAAAGAAGCTCATTGAAGTGGAAGATTCGTCACTTGTGAAAAACTCGGGAAATAAAAGGGGTGAGAGTATGGCAAGGCAGGGGCGTTCCCGAAAGGGTGTGTGGGATGAAAACGACTTTATCGATATTCATTCCCATTCCAGCGGCGAACCGCCGCAGTATGATTGGTTCGTAAATAGACAGAAAAACCGTGGTTCTATGGAGCAGCCGGAAGGCCGCCGCGCCCGCCAGCCAGCTGGACCATCCGGCAGCCGCCGGGAACCCCGCCGGCCAGCAAACTCGAGTGGCCGAGAGACAGGCCGCGCACCATCTGGTAACAAAAAAAGACCGCCGGCGGGCCGGGGGACTCCATCACAGAGAAAAGCCCCGCCAGAACCGGCTTCTCGAAGGCGTACCTCGAATTCCCGAAGAGCACCACGGGAGGAACCAGAGAGAACATCGCGTCCTTCCCGTAATGAAATTCCCCGGAAACGCCGGAAGCCTATGGGAAAGGCTAAACGCAGGATACTGATGATACTGGGGCTTTTAGTTTTGTTAACCGGCACAGGCTTTTTAGCCGAGTCGCTGTTGTTCCGGGTCACAGGCGTGCGGGTAACTGGAGACCCTGTGTATCCGGAAGAACAGATTAAGACCATTTGCAATTTTAAGGCGGGAGATAACCTCTTATTCATCCCTACCGGTGAAAAGGAACGGGCCTTGCAAGAGCAGCTGCCCTATATTGGCAAGGCCAAAATCAGCCGGCGAATTCCCGGGACCGTGGTGATTGAGGTTGTAGCGGCCCAACCGGCCTGTTGTATACAGGTGGGGGGCAGTTGGCTGGTAGTGGACGGAGGAGGCAAGGTGCTGGAAAACCGCGCCGACCCCATACAGGGTATTTTACAGGTTTCAGGCCTTGCGCCCTCTGCCGCTCAGCCGGGAAAAACAATTGTTTTGGAGGATGAGGCGGCAGCTGCCGCTTTTACAGAGATTGTGGAGAAGGTCAGCCAGCTGGAGGCCGCCAATGATTTTACCCGATTGAATATGGCGAACATGGATGACATCCGTCTGTGGTATCAGGACCGGGTGGAATGTAAGCTGGGCGGAACCGCGCAGTTGGATTACAAGATACAGACCGGCTACAACTTATTCCACAATGAAGGAGAGCGGGGTATTGGCCAAAACGAAAAGGGGGTGCTGGACCTATCCTACTCGGACACCAAAACTTTCTATTTTTCTCCGGGAGAGGTGGATCCCAACGCTCCGGTACAGACAGCTCCGCCCACGGAAAATGGCGGGCAGGAACCTGGTGGGGAGCATTCTCAAAATTCTGAGCCAAACGCTGACGAGCCCACCGCTAGCCCAGAGGGAAGGGGGGCGGGGATTCCAGATCAGCCCTTTACCGGCTAACGCCATATCTTGTGGCCAGTAGTAACAGAGGACCGATTCGCGGGACGAAAGAAAGAAAAACATTTTTTTTCAGCCCTTTTTTTGAGAATTTCCTTGAAATTTTCCCGAAAAAGTGATAGATTATACCATGTAACGGTTTAGTTAACGTAAGTTGGCCTGTGCAACATTCGGGCCGCAGGCGTGTTTAAAAGGAGAAAGGCTGGAAAAACAGGCGTTTCCGGCTTTTAGGGCTAAGGAGGCCCAACCCGAAACCTGGGTAGACAAAACTCTGGAATCCGCGCCGCAAGGGGACTTTTCTCAAAATGTCCGCTCCTAAAATGGAGCGGAAGATCCAAAAACGGGGCGCGGGCCCCAAACTAGCGAAAACGGTAGGCGAGGCCGCAAGGGCTTTGAAAAGATATTGTGGCGGGAAAAAAGAGGCCTGGCCGGCCGCAGATGCAGCCTAATGTCTCGTCGGGAAAGGAAGATGGTTAAAAAATGCCTTTTGAAGTTGATAATCTGTTGGATGAAACTCCCCAGACCATAAAGGTAGTGGGGGTAGGCGGCGGCGGCGGAAACGCCGTAAACCGCATAGCCAGCGCGGGAGTGCGCAGCGTAGAATTAGTTTGTATGAATACGGACAAGCAGGCCCTACAGCGCAGCCAGGCCTCCATAAAGGTACAACTGGGTGAAAAGCTGACCAGCGGCCGGGGGGCTGGTTCCAAGCCCGAAGTGGGTGAGAAGGCGGCTGAAGAGAGCCGGGAGGTTATCTCTCAGACCCTGAAGGATGCAGACATGGTGTTTATCACTGCGGGCATGGGAGGCGGTACCGGCACGGGCGCGGCTCCCGCTGTGGCAAAGATTGCCCGGGAGCAGGGGGCTCTTACAGTGGGAATCGTCACAAAGCCTTTTGCTTTTGAGGGCCGCCGCCGTATGGAACAGGCTGAAAAGGGCATTGCGGCCCTGCGGGAGCACGTGGACTCTTTAGTGGTCATTCCCAATGAGCGCCTTAAGCTGGTAAGCGACGAGCGTATTACCCTGGCCAATGCTTTTTTAGTGGCGGATGACGTGCTGCGCCAGGGTGTGCAAAGTATTTCCGATTTGATTCAGCTGCCCGGCATCGTTAACCTGGACTTTGAGGACGTGAAGTCTGTAATGCAGGACGCCGGCTATGCCCATATGGGCGTGGGCCACGGTACTGGCAAGGACAAGGCGGAGCAGGCGGCTATGGCGGCAATTTCCAGTCCCTTACTGGAAACCAAGATTGCCGGGGCTCGGGGTGTGATCATCAATATTACATCCAGCCCGGATATTGCCTTGGATGAGATTGATACCGCGTCACAGATTGTCACCGAGCGGGCGCACCCTGATGCCAATATTATTTGGGGCGCTACTTTTGATGAGTCCATGGAGGATTCCATGAACGTGACTGTGATCGCTACAGGTTTTGAGGGCATGAACGGAGAGAAGAGCAAGCCTGCCCTGGATCTGGACTTGGATGAGGACTTTCTAAGCTCTTCACCTGCGGCAGACCCGTCGCCAGTGGTCTCCAGCCGTAGCGGTTCACCAACGCGGAGCGGTTCTTCTGTGCGGAGCGGCCAGAGTATTCGCGGTACCGAGCCTCGGGTGGATCCGGCCGTGATAGATGATGATGATACATTTACAGACATTATGTCTATCTTTAATCGCAAATAATCAACATAAATTTAGTGGGGTTAGCTATGGGAAATTTAATTCAGGGAGTACATCATATTGCTGTTAAGCCCACGGCGGAGCAGTATCAGGAGACAGTAGAATTTTACACCCAGCTTTTGGGTATGGAAGTGGTGAAAAGTTGGGGCGATCTTCAGCGGCCTTGTCTGATGGTCTCCTGCGGAGACAACAGCTGTATGGAAATCCTTAGCAGTGAAAGTGAAATTCCTGCCGGGGGTCCTTTGGCGCATGTGGCCTTTGCCACAGATAAGGTGGACGAGATTATTGAAAAGGTCCGCGAAGCTGGCTATGAGGTGACCAACGAGCCCGCCGACGCGAATATTGGGGGCAATATGCCTATCCGTATTGCGTTTTTCTATGGGCCTACCCACGAACATATTGAGTTGTTCTGGGAAAAATAGTATTTTGCCGAAGTGTCTGACGGCTCTTGGCCCAGGTGCCGGGAGCCGCCTTTCTATATCGTGGGGACTGTTTGAAGGATCAAAGATCCGTATGCTGGGGCTGGCGTATTGCTTCCCTGTGCGCTGGAAGTCTGGCTGGTTTTTGACCACATGATACAAGAAAGGAAGAAACGAATGGACAAAGATTTTTTACTGAAGGTCTATGGCGGTTTATATGACTCTGAAGCTGGGCCATGGAATCTTTCAGCAGAGCAGAAGTATCTGGAGTACCGAATCACTGCCTTTTTTGAGGAGAACTTTTTAGTAGAAGAAGGTGCGGAGCTCTGCAATGTGGGCATTGGCGCGGGCTATTGGGATCGATATCTCAGTTATCAGCTGAAGGGCGGCAAATTGACCAGTATCGACATCAATGAAGAAATATGCCGCGCCTTGGAGGCCTGCCTGAAAAATGAGGGCAACCCAAACCCTGTAACAGTCATCCATAAAGATGTGATGGACTGTAGGGAGATGGAGGGGCATTTTGATATTGTAACCATGGTGGGCTCAACCCGAATGGAGAGCGGAGTGTTCCAGCCCATTCTGGAACAACTACTCCGTTTTTTAAAGCTAGGCGGCAGCTTGTATTACCAGTCGCTGGATCCGGAAGAGGATCGCGAAGCGGTGGAGGCTTTGTGCATAGAACGAGGCTTCCAAGTGGAGCGGTACCTGCTGGATGAAGCATATGGACGAAAAGCCCAGTACTGGAAGATTGCCAGAGTGTGAAACCAGAAAACGTGAGAGGGAGCGGAAGCGGCGCCAAGCCTGTGTGCTGGGCCGCTTCTTCATTACCGTAAGGAGGAAGGAATATGCCGCAGCTGACCGAAATGAAAAATATTGGGGCCGAGATGGCCCGCAAGCTGGAAGCTATTGGAATTGATTGGCCTGAGAAATTGTTAGAAATAGGGGCAAAGGGGGCATTCCGGCGGCTAAAAGAGGCTTTTCCCAATGTCTGCCTAGTGCACCTGTACTCTTTGGAGGGCGCGGTGACAAACATGGAGTTTAACGCCCTTTCAGAGGAAAAGAGGAGGGAGCTGAAAGCGTTTAGCGATTCACTAAAGGAAGGGGAACGGTTATGCCGTTGAAAAATATCCAGCAGCCAGAGGTCATTTTGCTGACAGAGACCTTGCGTCTCAAGCGTTACAATGGCCATTATGAGCTGGCCCTGGCCGGTTATCAGGATCCTTATGTGTACCAGAACTCGGAGGGGATTTTTGACCAAACCAAAATCCCAGACCTGAATTATGTAAAGGGCATGTGTGAGTACCTAGACAAAAACGGAGAACTCTACTTTATAGAGGTGTTAGAGGACGAGCGGTACACCGCTGTGGGAGATGTGACAATAAAGGAGGAAAATCCGCCTGTTGCCATTTGGTATGAGAAATACCGGGGTAAAGGTCTGGGGAGACTCGTGATGGGGGCAGTCATTAACCGTATGCGGGCCTTGGGCTATAAGAAAATACGGAATTCCACGATATATAAGTGGAATGAGGCCTCTTTTCGGCTGCACCGGAAGCTGGGCTTTCAAGTGGTTCGGGAGACAGAGCAGGAGTATTATCTGGATTTGGAGCTAATGCAGGAGGAAAATGCGATGGAAGAAATCAGGCTGAACACCAGCGAACTGAAAGAAAAGGCGGGCCAGCTGCGGGCAGGCCAGCGGGTGCTGCTTAGCGGCACGGCTTATACCAGCCGGGATGCCGCCCACAAGCGCATTACCGAGATTCTGGACAAGGGCGAGGAGCCGCCCTATCCTTTGGAGGGCGCGGCCATTTACTATGCCGGACCTACCCCAGCGCCAGAGGGTCTGGCCATTGGCTCCTGCGGACCCACCACCAGCACCCGAATGGACCCCTATACCCCCCGATTTATTGATCTGGGCCTAAAATGCATGATTGGCAAGGGAAAGCGTAGCCAAGAGGTGGTAGAGGCCATGCGGCGCAATGGTGCGGTATACCTGTGTGCCATCGGCGGGGCAGGGGCTTTGGCGGCAAAATGTATTGTGGGCTGTGAAGTCATTGCTTTTGAAGACCTGGGATGTGAGTCGGTGAAGCGTCTGGAGCTGCGGGACTTTCCACTGATTGTAGGAATCGATAGCTTGGGCGGGAGCATATTAGTCTAAAAGCGCGGGAGTGCCACAATGTTATTGAGAAGTGATTTTTACTTAATCGGGGCCTTATAATTTAATTCTCTTCCGTACCATTCATGTGGGTTTGAAATCGGATTTTACGCCCACTGCCCTGGTGCAAATTGGCGGGAATATCCTTCTGGCCGTTCCCTACGGAATCCTTTTGGGATGGAAGGTAGAGAGAAACGCTCTGCGGATCTTGTTGCCTTTTTTGTTTCCCCCTGGTGACTGAGTCCCTTCAGCTTTTGACCGGCTTTTTGATTGGCCAATCTTATCGGTCTTTTGATGTGGATGACTTTATACTGAACGGACTGGCCGCCTACTTTGGCATTGGGCTTAGTAAAGTCTTTCTTGAGAAAATATTGAAAAGAGGCAAAAGGAGGGAATGATGTGTTTGACGGACTGATGCGCCTGCTAGTGAGGAACTATGGCAGCCCTGACCCCGCTGTGCGAGAAAAGAGCGGCCAGGTGGCTGGGGGAGTGGGTATTGCCACAAACTTGCTGCTGTTCGCCATCAAGCTGGCCGCAGGGCTCCTCTCTCACAGCGTAGCCATTATGGCGGACGCTATCAATAATTTAACGGACTCGGGCTCATCCATTATTATGTTAGTGGGCTTCAAGTTGGCCGGAAAACCTGCCGACCAGGAGCATCCCTTTGGTCATGCCCGTATCGAATATCTCTGTGGAGTGATCGTGTCCTTTATTGTGCTGTTCTTGGGCCTGGAGCTGGGCAAGAGCTCGGTGGAGAAAATTTTTTCGCCAGAAACAGCGGCCTTTGGTCCTCTGACTTTAAGCATTTTGGTGGTTTCTGTAGCAATGAAGTTATGGCAGTGTTTCTTTTACTGCAGCGTAGGGAAAAAGATTGGCAGCCAAGCCCTGGTGGCTACTGCCAGTGATAGCCGGAACGATGTGGTTGCCACTCTTGTGGTGCTTTTGGGCGCAGTGGTTACGGCAGCCAGCGGCTGGCACCTGGATGGCTGGTTGGGCCTGGCGGTGGCTGCGTTCATAGTGGTATCTGGGGTCAAGTTGGTGATAGAGACCGCCAACCCTCTTTTGGGTGCGGCCCCGGACCAGGAGCTGGTGGGCCGGGTGTATGAAAAGATCCGCTCCTACCCAGGGGTTATCGGCATCCACGACTTGACGGTCCACAGCTATGGAGAAGGCCGCTGCTTTGCCAGCGTCCACTGTGAGGTGCCGGCAGAGGAGGACATCCTGGTCAGCCACGACCTAATCGACAATATTGAACGGGACTTTCTTAAGGACGAGGGAATCCATCTGGTCATCCATCTGGACCC